>JANXTV010000010.1 GCA_025352185.1 Oligoflexia bacterium | reverse complement strand
CGCGTCCATTTGGAGCGGCTTTACGGCGGTGACGGAATCAGAACCTAAAATTTGGATGAGGGCGTTTTTTACCATCGCCCGGGAATCGACGAGCGAATCGCCGTTTCGAAAGGTGACCAGAATCTCACCGGGAACTGCTTCTTCGGCCCGATTGGCCTTCACGTTATAGGAAAAAGTAGAAACTACAGCGGCAGCAACCAGTGACCCAACCACAGATCTTTTCATTCGCCCTCCTTGAGCATATCTAAGTCGTGATCTCCTTGAGGTCCCCCCCGGGCCCTCGGCGCAGATGCCGAAATCAGAGTTCACGACTTAAGAGCCACTGCGAATCCATGCGGTGGCCTCTCGTGGGCAAATGATACCGCGGAGATTCGCCCGGTCAAAAAGCATCCCCCGTGGCGATCCGCCCCATTCCACCGTTTCTATTCAGTTACGGCAGTGTAAAAAAAATGACGTGCCTGGAGAGCGCCGAGGCACGGCGATTCACGAGGAAAAACACTCCCCTCGGGAATTAGATCGGTAAATCCCGGCGATCTTTCACGCGAAGAGTCGGAGTGGCCCGTCCGCGGAAGCGGTTAATCTCGGGAATGGCGGCCCAAAGGGATTCGCCCTTCAGCGCCGCTTCGTAGGTTTCCTCGCGTTCCGCCGCACCGAACCAAACCGCGTCCATGAGTTTTGCCGGGCCTTTCGCGGAAAAAGTTGTCGTTCCGGGAGCGGACCTTTCCGTCGCGAGAGAAAGTTTTAAGTGACGGCCCTTCATCACCGAGTGACTGACGGGTTTTGCGCGCACAACGAAAATGGGTTCCGGATTTCCCGGGCCGAACGGACCGAGTTTTTCGATTTCCTGAAGCGTTTTAAAATCCAGTTCCTCGAGCGTGCACTCCCCTTCGGTGAGGAGCGGTTTATCCGTGCCCGTATTCACTTCGAGTGATCCCACCGCTTCGTCGAACGCCACGACGAGGGCTTCGAAATTCGAGAGTTCGACCGAAAGACCCGCCGCATACTTATGCCCTCCGAAAGTGCGGAGTAACGAGGAGGACCGGCGCAGGGCTTCGAGTACGTCTTTACTTCCCCAGGACCTTACCGATCCCTTACCGTAATCATCGCGAAGGGCGAGAACCGCGGCCGGTTTACGAAACGTTTCGGTGACTCGCGAAGCGACGATCCCGACTACCCCTTCGTGCCAGTTCGCATCTCCGACGAGAATCGCGTGTTGATACTTTCCGGCCGCGATTCCTTCCTCGACCCGAACGCGAACTTCGTCCCAGATCGCGTTCTGCAGCCCCTGCCGTTCGACGTTTAAACGTTCGAGATCAAACGCGAGTGATGTCGCGCGCGCGCGGTCCGTCGTCGTTAAGAGTTCGAGTGCGTGCGAAGCGGAACTCATTCGCCCCGAAGCATTAATCCGAGGACCGATCGCAAAACCAAGGTGCGACGGCGCGATATCCCGGTGGGCGATTCCGGCACTTTCGAGAAGTGCGGCCACTCCGGGTTTCACGCTATTCTTTAAAACTTCGAGCCCTTGCTTCACGAGAATATGGTTATCCCCCGTGAGGGGAACCATGTCGGCGGCGGTCGCCATCACGACGAGATCTAGATGCTGTTTCAAATTAGGTTCCGAACCCGCCGGCCACCAGGCGCGTTTTCGGCCCTCGGCGCGGAGCGCGCGAATCAAATAGAAAGCGACTCCGCATCCGCAGAGTTCCTTTAGGCCCGAAGTACAATCCGGTCGCTGAGGATTCACCACCGCGAACGCTACGGGAAGTCCGCGAACCGCGTCGACTTGATGGTGGTCGATAATAATGAGGTCGATCCCGATTTCCTTCGCCCGGGTCGCGGCTTCGAAACTCGTAATTCCGCAGTCGACGGTGATGAGCACGCTCGCCCCGGCAGCTTTCGCCTCGTCGACGGCTTTTACTCCGAGCCCGTAACCATCCTTAAAGCGGTCCGGCTGCGTGGCCTGGTAGCGGTATCCGCAGTCCCGGAAAAACCAGGAGAGTAAAGCTGCCCCCGTCGTTCCATCGACGTCGTAATCCCCGAAAACCTGGAGGAGCTCGCCTGCTTCTTTCGCGCGCGCGAGACGCTCGACCGCCTTTTCCATATCCATGATGGAAAGCGGATCCTTCAGCTTCTCGAGCTTCGGGGAGATGAACTCCGCGATTTCGTCTTCGCTCGAAAGGCCGCGAGAAAGGCACATCCGGATCGTGAGATCGGAGAGACCCGTCGACGTCCGGAGCTCACTCGCGATTCGCTTCCCCTCTTCCGAAAGAAACCGACTATCCCGAGGAAGCCATTCTCGTTCCGCCATTCGACTCACCCCAAAAATTAAAAACTGAAATTACGGACTGAACTTCGGATCAGGACGAACGGTATAAGACTTCTTCGTTTTACCCGGTCCCCCCGTTTTCGCTTCGACGGCGCGGCGCTGTTGGAACTCCGTCATGAAAACCACGAGCGAGCTCGCGATAAAGACGGACGAATAGGTTCCGACCACGATTCCGATCATCAGGGTGAATGCGAAGTCTTCGAGGGCTTTCCCCCCGAATGCCCAGAGGGCGAAAACGACGAGAAACGTCGCGCTCGAAGTCAGGATCGTACGACCCAGCGTCTCGTTCACCGACTTATTCACGGCCGTAATAATATTCAGACTCGGATTCGTATGCAGCGTTTCCCGTACCCGGTCAAAAACGATGATCGTATCGTTATTCGAGTAACCAATGAGGGCCAGAATCGCGGCCAGCACGGTTAAATCGAACTGTTTCTGGGTAATGACGAAAACTCCGACCACGATCACGACGTCGTGAAAAAGTGCAATCACCGCACCGGGAGCGTAACGACTGTCGAACCGAATCGCGACGTAGATTAAGATGCAGATCAGGGCATAGATCATCGAAAGAATACCCGACATCCGAAGCGAAGATCCGGCCGCCGGACCGACGACGTCGACCCGTTCGATTTTAGATTCGCCGTCTTTCACTTCTTTTTTTAGAATATCGCCGATTTTTGCGGACACGGAGTTCAGAGACTTATCGTCTCCCGCCGCCTTCACGATAAACTGCGAGTCTGCGGGAACCCCAATCTGCTGAACTTTAAAGTTCTGAAGGCCACCGTCAGAGAGCGCGTTCCGCACTTTCCCGATGTCCCAGCCACTGGGGACCTTCACCTGGACTTCGGCCCCGCCGGTAAAGTCGATTCCGTAATTCAAACCCTTCGTGTTTAAGAGGATGAACGTACCCAGGATGACCGCCACCGAAAGGCCGGCCCAAAGTTTACGCTTCGCCATGAAGTCGATGTTGATCGTTGGCTTAATAATTTCGAACATTCTAGATCTCCTGGGCCTTCTAACGAGGCCTGGCTGAGGGAAGGATTAAATACTGATGGTTTTAGCGCCCTTATTTTCGAGGCCACGCAGGTAAAGGTCGAAGAAGACCTTACACGCGAAGACGGCCGTAAAGAGCGTCGTCACGATCCCGATGAGCATCGTAACGGCGAAGCCTTTAATCGGACCCGTTCCGTAAACGAGGAGCACGATGGAGGCCATCGCGTTCGTCACGTTCGCATCCAGGATGGTTCGGAAGGCTTTCTGGAAGCCGCTTTCGATGGCCGCTTGAATCGCTTTGCCATGCCGCAGTTCTTCCCGAATCCGTTCGTAAATAACGACGTTCGAGTCGACGGCGATCCCGACCGTGAGCGCGATACCCGCGATCCCTGGCAGGGTCAGCGTCGCTTCTAAGCCGACGAGGCAAGCAAGCACAAACAGCACGTTCAGCACGAGGGTGACCACCGCGATCACGCCCGACTTTTTATAATAGAACATGATGAAGAGGAACACGAGGGCACTCCCGATGAGGGAGGCAATCGAACCCTTATGAATCGAGTCCTGCCCGAGGGAAGGACCGACGACTCGCTGCTCGAGGAAATCGAGCTGGGTCGGGAGGGCACCCGCACGGAGTACGGTCGAAATGTCCTTCGCTTCTTGCATCATCTGGTCGTGGTTGCCACGACCGAGGGTAATGACGGCGCGTCCATTCGAAATCCGCGTCTGGAGAACGGGAGCAGAGTGAACCATGTTATCGAGCACGATCGCGAGACGCTTACCAACGTTCTCTCCCGTGACCTTATCGAAACCAACGGCCCCGCGAGGGTTAAAAGTCAGGGTGACTTCGGGAGTATTCCGCTCCGGATTTAAGGAAACGCCGGCATCTTGGAGGTCATCGCCCGTCACGTCGGCCTTCGAGAAAAGGAGATACGGAATGCGAGTCGAGGGGGCATCCTTCTGGAGTCCCGTTTTCACGCGCTCGAAGGCAATTTCCGAATTCGCCGGAATTTTATCACGGAGGAGATCGTTCATCTTCTTCGCGTATTCCGAAAATGCCGTTTTTCCTTCGACGTAGGTAATTTTATTTTCTTCTTCGGCCTTCTGGATCATGCCCGCGAGTTGGCCCTCGGAAAGGACTCCGTCGTTCACGATTTTAAATTCGAGGCGGGCGGTCTTACCGATGAGGTCTTTCGCGCGCTCGACGTCCTTAACGCCAGGAAGTTCCACGACGACGCGATCGGTTCCCTGTGAAGTAATCGAAGGTTCGCTCACGCCGAATTCGTCAATCCGGTTCCGGATGACTTCAATCGACTGCTGGAGCGTTTTCTCGCGCACGTCGTTTTTATATTCGCGGGAAATACCGACGCGAAGCACGCCCGGCTTATCGTCGACCAGACGAAGCGTGAGGAATTCCTTCTTCAAGGCCTCCTTCATTTCGTTTGTCTTCGCAGCGTCGAATTTCACTTCGACCTGGGGATCTTCGGCCACGGCGCTCGCGTCGCGTACGAGCGTCGCGCTGGTGATCGCGATTCCCTTTTCCTTAAAGTGTTCGGTCATGGATTGACCCTGGCGATCGACGACCTCTTTATAGACTCGGTTAAAATCGACGCCGAGAACCATGTAAACTCCGCCTTGAAGGTCGAGTCCCATGTTCATCTTCTGCTTCACCGGAAACTTCGTCGTCTCGAGGTCGAGGTTCGCGATCGTTGGGTAAACGTAGAGCGCGGAAAACAGAACCGTTACGGCTAAGAGAGAGAACTTCCACCACCAAGTCTTCGTCATCGAAGAATCCTTTCAAGAAACGAAAAAAGACACGCTGAAAATCGGGGCCTTAAGCGAGCTTTTCCGAAGCTCCGCCTTTTAGCACCGTCGCCACCTGAGACTTCAGGACCTTTAACTTCACGTCCCGGTCGATCTCGATGGTGACCATTTTTTCAGTAATTGCCTTAACTGTGCCAAGGATTCCGGAAGCCGTCAAAACCTCATCTCCTTCTTTTAATTGGGAGAGCATGTTTTGTTGTTCCTTCGCCCGCTTCTGCTGGGGGCGAATCATCAAAAAATACATGATCGCGAACATCGCGATGAACGGGACGAGCATCGCGCCGGTTCCCGGGGCTTGGGCAGCGGCGGCACCTGCGGTAGCCGTACCGGACCCCGCCGGAACGGCGGCATCATCGGCGAATGCCGAGAACGAGAGCAAGGACGTCGCAAGCAGAGCAATTCGGGTGAGCATCGGTGATTTCCTTAAAAGTCGGTGGGTGAACGAGTCGTCGCGAATATTATTCAAATCCCTAAAACTTCAGGATTTTTCGCGTTGCCTTCGGGTATAGAAAGACTCTTTCCATTCGTCAAACCGATTCTCGAGGATCGCGTGACGCATCTGCTGCATAATCGTGAGATAGTACGTGAGATTATGAATCGAATTCAGCCGAGCCGAGAGGGCTTCGTGCGCGACGTATAAGTGTCGAAGGTAGGCGCGAGAATACTGAGTGCACGCT
>JANXTV010000101.1 GCA_025352185.1 Oligoflexia bacterium | reverse complement strand
GACGTTTAAGCGCCAGTTCGATCAGCCGGTCGCCGGAATTGAGATCGGACTAGGTTCCGGATGTATTTCGATCGAACTCCTGAAACTTTTTCCCGGCCTTTTCATGGCCGCGACTGAACTCTCGGACGGCGCCATCGCCGTCGCCACCCGAAACTCGGAGCGCATCCTCGGTAAAGACTCGGGGCGACTTTCGATTTTTCAGGTAAAAACGAAAGATGAGATTTTCGACCCGTTTGAGCGCGAGGCTGAGCGACTTACGCGTGCGCTGAAGGTACCGGTGGATTTTATTGTGAGTAATCCCCCTTACCTCGCAGAGCGAAGTGAAGTCGATTCGGACGTATTAAATCACGAGCCGAGTACGGCACTGTTCGCTCCCGAGGGTGATCCCCTCTATTTTTACCGAAAAATTGTCGAAGGGGCCGAGGCGTACTTACGTCCCCACGGTTATCTTTTTTTCGAATGCCCTCACGAACGGATTGAAAAAATTTCTCATCTTTTCCGCGCCGACTGGCGGGTGGAACTCTTTAAGGATCTTACGGGTCGCCCCCGGGTGATTCGAGCCGAATGGAAAGGGATTTCGGTCTTAAATTAATTTATGGATAAACTAAAAATTCAAGGTGGTCAGGCTCTTAACGGTACGGTGAACGTCAGTGGCGCTAAGAATGCGGCGTTACCCATTCTCATCTCGGCAATTCTCGGAAGTGGAAAGAGTCGCTTCGACCGAGTACCGGCACTCCAGGATATTAAGACCACCGAACTCGTTTTAAATCATCTCGGTCTAACGAGTACTTTTGAGAAGGGCGTGATGACTCTCGACGCCGCGAAGATCTCGACCATCGAAGCTCCCTATGATCTCGTCCGTAAAATGCGCGCATCCGTTCTCGTACTCGGACCGCTGCTCGCGCGCGAAGGTCGAGCAAAGGTGAGTCTACCCGGGGGGTGCGCGATCGGCGCGCGTCCGATCGACTTCCATTTAACGGCTCTGGAAAAGCTTGGCGCTAAAATTACGCTCGAGGGTGGCTACGTTATTGCCGAAGCGAAACGCCTGAAGGGTAACCGCGTTTCGTTCGAATTCCCGTCCGTGGGCGCGACCGAAAACGCGATGATGGCGGCGTGCCTCGCCGACGGAGAAACGTTACTTGAGAATAGCGCGAAAGAGCCCGAGATCGTGGATCTCGCGATTTCCCTCCGCTCGATGGGAGCGAAAATTGAAGGTGAGGGAAGTGAACGCATTCGTATTCAGGGAGTAAATTCCCTTACCGGAGCGAATCACCGAATTGTCGGTGACCGAATCGAGGCGGGAACCTTTCTCGCGGCGGCACTCGCGACGCGGGGAAAGGTTCGGGTCGAAGGCCTCGCCCCGCACCATCTCGAAGCGGTTCTCCAAAAATTCGAAGAGGCGGGCGCGATTATCACTCGGGACGCCGAAGCCATTACTCTGGAAGCCCGAAACGGCGGTAAGGGCACGGACGTGAAGACCCAGCCTTTTCCTGGTTTTCCGACGGATATGCAGGCCCAGTTCATGGCCGCGATGTGCGTAGCGGACGGTCCGTCTCTAATTACGGAAACGATTTTCGAAAATCGATTTATGCACGTGCCGGAACTCGCGCGATTGGGTGCGGATCTGACCGTCCGTGGAAACTCCGTCCTCATTCGCGGAAAGAGTAAACTTATCGGGGCTCCCCTGATGGCAACGGATCTTCGCGCGAGTGCGAGCCTAGTGATGGGCGGACTCTGTGCCGAAGGCGAGACCGTCGTGAGCCGGATTTACCACCTCGACCGCGGCTACGAACGAATGGAAGAGAAACTCCGAAGTCTGGGTGCGCGGATCGAACGGGCGAAAGAGGAGTAACATGGCGGTGGATTGTATTTTCTGTAAGATCATCGAAGGAAAAATTCCCTCGGCTCGGGTTTTTGAAAACGAGTCGGTGATTGCGATCCGGGATATCCAACCCCATGCGAAAACACATCTCCTCGTGATTCCGAAAGTTCACGTGGCTTCGCTAGCGGAGCTTTACGATTCTAAAGACGACGCCGATCGTACCATTGCGGCGCTTTTTTCCGCCGCGAACACGATCGCGATTCAGGTGGGTTTATTGCCGGGAGGGTATCGATCCGTGATTAATACCGGCGTAGACGGAGGGCAGACTGTCCA
>JANXTV010000100.1 GCA_025352185.1 Oligoflexia bacterium | reverse complement strand
TTTCTTTCGCGCGCAACCGAAAATGATTCTTAAGCAGATTCGGATTTACGAGCCCATCTCTCGGGCCGAAATACGCCCCGGCAAGATCATCGATCTTATCGATAAATGGAGCATACGCGCGCAGTTTTTTCACGTCCCACGCTTCTACGGGCCAGCCCATCCGCGACCAGAGTGCCTCGGATCTCTGCATACGGCGCATTCCCTCGGCGTCGTTCATCCAGAGGTAACCCACCGGGCGGTACCCGACGTCTTCGGCATGCTCCGCAAAATAATCGATCGATAGTTTCGAACAGAGTACGTTCAGTTCCTGATTAAACGTCCCGCGCACTCCTCCCGCATTGAGTTCGGAACTCGAAAGAGTCCCCTCTAAATCGGGATCGATAACGTAAACTCTTTCCGCCCCGCGGTCGGCGAGCGCCATGGCGAGCGCGCTCCCGATTACCCCCGCACCGACCACGACGATACCGGCCTCGTCGCCCGATTTAAAAGATTTGCCGGTGGTGGTGTTCATGAAGTTTTCTCACCACATCAGCTGGGTGTAGGTCTCCGCAATAATCTTTGGCTTACCGGCTTCCTCGGCGACGTAGAGGATCTTCGTACCGCGAGAACGGTGCCCCCATCCGGCGACCTTTCCGCCACTCCCCTTCACTTTCGACTGATAGTTCTGAGTGAACGTGATCATCCAGTACTTCGGATGCTTATAATAAAGCACATCTTCGGGACCAATCTTGATCTCGGCATAACGCGAGTTTAGGTTCGCTTTATACGCTTTCCAAGCATCCCGGTCCTTATTTTGGGCAGAAAAATCGGAATGGTAGTGATCAATATACTTATCGATGTCCCGATTTTCCCAGTCCGTGATCCAGCTCTCGAAAAAACTACGAATCGAAGGGTCTTTCCCGGGTTTGCGAAATTCGTCGGTTAAATTAGGGAAGACGAGAATCGGTGTGAGTCCGATTCGAATCTCGGGAGCAATCTCCGATAGTTCTTCATTCTTAACGACGACGCACCCTTCGCTATCGTAATCTTGCTTTAGCCGGTCCGGCACGTCGGTCGCGTGAAACATAATGTCGAATCCCGTTCGTCCGGCGATGCGATCAAAGTCGTTTGGAAAGTTCATGTAAAAGGCCATCACGCCGAATTTCGGTTTTAGGCTCGGAGGAGTAAGGCGCGCCGTAAAGGTATAAATTCCCTCGGGAGTTTTCTGGTCGCCTTCCTGCTCTTTATCCCCCTTCACTTTTCCGAGCGTGACGTGGAATTTCTTTTTTACGACGTATTCACCGTCCTGGAGGTCCGCGATCTCGAGAGAGTTCGTCGCCTTATCCACCAAAATCGCGGAGTAAACTTTCTTCTTCGGCGGGGTCACCGTAGGTGCGGCGATCGCGAGACCCGGAATCAACGCGATGAGGAGCAAGCTATTTCGCATAACTCTTAGTTTAGTGAGCGCGAGCGGACCCCGTCAAGAACTTGCGGGAGTGGATCCTAAATCCCCATACTCGGCGAAGCGCTTCGAAAACAATGCGTTTGTGCATTTTCGAGGCTCCGACCTTTCGATCTTCGAAAAGGATCGGGAATTCTTTAATTCGGAAGCCTCGGAGATACGCCCGGTACTTCAGCTCGATTTGGAAGGAATAGCCGTCGCTGCGAAGCGAGCTCAGCTCGACGGCGTCGAGCACGGAGCGCCGCCATCCATTAAACCCTCCGGTGAAATCCCGAATCGGAGCGCCAAGAATAAGACGGGAGTAAAGGCTTCCTCCGCGAGAGAGGATCTTTCTTCCGATTCCCCAATTCTTCGTACCGCCGCCCTCGACATACCGCGAACCGATCGCGACGTCCGCGGTTGTGAGCGTTTCGAACATGACCTTCAAGTAGGAAGGATGGTGGGAAAAGTCGGCGTCCATTTCGATAAAAGCTTCGTACTCGGGCTTTGCGAGACCCCAGTTAAAACCATTCACGTAGGCCGTGCCGAGGCCCATTTTCTTTTCGCGGTGAAGGATGTGTACCCGCGGGGCATGGCGAACCGCGAGGATATCGGCGAGGGCGCCGGTTCCGTCGGGAGAGTTATCGTCTACAATTAAAAGATCTATAGAAGAAGGGGTGGAGGCAAGAATCGCCTCCACCAGAGGTTGGATGTTCTCGGCTTCGTTAAAAGTCGGAACAACGATCAGTGCACGCATCAAAATGGAATATCGTCTTCAGTGAACGAAGGCTCCGAAGGAGCTCCCATTCCGAATCCGGCGCCACCCATCGGACCCTGGTCCGAGGCGTTCGCTGGGTTGTTCGCTTGATTTGCACCCTGGCCGCCGAAATTCGCATTCGGAGCAAAGTTGTTGTTGTTCGGAGCCTGGTTCATGGATTTGCCTTCGCCGGCATTTCCACCCAGGAACTGAATCGTCTGAGCTTGGACTTCCGTCGAGTACTTCGTCGTACCGTCTTTATCCTGCCAAGAACGCGTTTGGAGGCGTCCTTCGACGTAACACTGGCGACCTTTTTGGAGGTACTGGTTGCAGAGCTCAGCGAGCTTGCCCCAGACCACCACACGGTGCCATTCCGTGCGCTCTTGTTTTTGATTATTCTTATCCGTCCAGGCTTCGTTCGTCGCGACGCTAAAGTTCGCAACTGCCGATCCGCTCGGCGTGTACCGAACTTCAGGGTTTTGGCCTAATCTCCCCACCAGAATGACTTTATTTACTGACATGCCCCACGGTTTACGGGCGCGGCCCGCCCCGGTCAAGGTCCAGCTTTAAGACGTCCGGAATTCAACTTAAGCCGCTAGGAATTAAGGTCCGGCGGAGACGAGAGAGGCGAATTTCCGCGAGTTTTAGCGCGACGATTTTTTCGCTCCGAGCCCCCAGACGCGGTGAGTCGCGAATGCAAGGCGTTATTTTCGGAGTCGTCCTCGGGGAACGGAATCCCTTTTTCCTCGAATCTTTTTCGCCAATGTTCACGAATCGCGTGACGGGCCTTTCCCGGCTCAACAAGGTAGAGCGCAGGATCAAATCCACACTGTCCACACGCGAGGGAGTCACGCACTTTCGCTCGGTAAATCGTTTCAAATCCGATCCAGAGAGGCACGAAGCAGACCATCGCCTTCCACCCGATCCACGGAAGGAAATGAGCTGTGATTAAAGTGAGAAGAATCGCGGTGATTCCTACTTGGACGAAATGAATGGGTCGACCGGGCCGGGGATGCATCCCGATTCGGCGCGGGGTCGTGCACATCGGACAGTAAAATGAAAAATCCTTCGTATAGCGCTCACGCCAGATGGACTTCGAGGCGGCGCGAATGATGTCCTGGGGGTTTCGTTCCATGAAATTCCTGTCCACGCGTTCTCATCCTAAGAACCCGTTCCGTCCATGTTACCAAGTCTGGCGGAAAAGCGCACTAACGTGATAGCTTTCCCTTACGGATGAAGCGCCAAAAAACCCTCCTAAAAGTGAAACTCGGTTCTCGAGACGCTTCGAAACGCGACGGCCCCGCTACGCGTCGCCCGCGGCCGAAACGCCCCGGAAATACGTACGCGGCGAAGCCGGATCCCGTCACCGGCCAGCGCCCGGGTCGGCAAAACTTTCCGCGTGCGGCGGAACTCGCTCCCGAAGTAAATTTCCCCGCCTCTTGGACCTGGTTTTTCGACGACGCCCTCCCCGCCTGGGTAAAAGACCATTACTCTCCGAAGGAAAGCTGGGTCGGAAAACCATTCACCACCGAAGACGGAAAGTTTTTCATAAAAGGCATCCGTGAACTATCGGATCTGTTTACCGACGCTCGTCCGCGCCAACTCCCCGACTACCTCGCCCACGCGAAATATCGGTCGAGCTACCTCCTTTATTTTCTACCTCTCCAGGCCGCAAAATTTATTGCCCTCTTCGGTCTCCATAAGCCGGCACTCGATGCCGCCCTCGCCCAAGCGGAAAAAACGGGAACGCTCCGGATCGTAGACCTCGGTGCGGGACCGGCGACGGCATCGATCGCGCTCCTCCTTTATCTGCTCTCGAGTAAGGAAAAGTTTCCGGAGAAGGTCGAGTTCGTACTCTTCGACCAAAACGGATCGATCTTAAAAGACGGAGAAAAACTCCTTCTCCGAATTGCTGAGTCGTTTCCTAAAACTCGCGGAAAAGTTTCGGTTCGTCTTGCGGTCGGCGATCTGTGGAAAACCATTCTGCTCGAAAAGGACCCGGTTTCCCTCACGCTCTTTGGGCACACGTTAAACGAATACATGCCGATGAAGGATGGACAGCCCGATCCGAGACCGTTCGAACAACTTTTAAAGCTTACGAAATCGGGCGGGGGCATCCTGTGGGCCGAACCCGCCGCGCGCCAGCCTTCGCAGATGCTTTCTCAGGTGCGAGACTTTCTGATTGAAGAAGCACTCATCGAAGGGACTCCCGAACGAATCTGGGGGCCTTGCCTTCACGCGGGCCGATGCCCGATGGCGATCGGTCGCGACTGGTGCCACTTCAGTATTTCCGGGAAAGTTCCCGGGAAATGGTTCGGCTTTTTTTCACGCGGACTCTCGAAGGAAAAGGAATGGCTGAAGTATTCCTATCTCTGGATTACCGCGGAAGACGATCGCAATCTGATGCCGCGAAAACCAAACGAGCGTCTCGTGCTCTCGGATCCACTTTCGCGCGATCCACGCGCGGAGAAACAGGTCCTCCTCTGCGAGCCCGACCATCCGGGACGCCACACCCTAAAGTCGAATCAGTACTGGCGCCGGGGAATGAAAGTCGAAGTTTAATCGCCAGATTTTTGGCGTGGGACTATAAAATTCAGTTCGTCCCCGGAACGGTCGAAGCGTCTCTATGGAGCTCTGTTTCCGCGGGTTGATTCTCGCCACGATTTTATTCGGGACCTCTGCGGCATTTGCCGCGGATTCCTTTAATTTCGAACACCTCGCCGAAAAAATCGAGAAGAAGGAAGTCCGGAGTATCGAGGAGCTCCTCGCATCCCTTCCCCTCGAAATGCGAAAGAACTTCAACATCATCGTCGAGTCGCGCTCGACTCAGCAATACGTCGACCGCGAAAATCCTCGGGTCCTTCTCGCAAACGGAGATCGATCACTCGTGATCGCCTTCAATGGTAAAATGGGGACCAAGGGATTTACCGGCGTGGAAGTGATGCACGTCGACCCAAAGACGGAGGAGTTTAAGTTCAAGCTCATTGATTTTTCGAACCCGAATTCGCCGATCACAGAACCGACGATCTGTAACTCCTGCCATCACGGAAAACCAATATGGGATACTTACCCAAACTGGGCGGGCCTCCTCGGGGAAAGCGGCACTACCCTGAAGCAGCGACGCTCGGTGGAGGAGCGCCAGTTACTGAAGGATTTTAGGGAAAAAGCGAAAACCGATCCCCGCTATCGGCACCTGTCCTTCGAAGAGGATTACATCGAACAGGTCATTACCAATAATGAAGAGATGAGCAATGCGTTCAGCCGACTGAATTTCAAACGCATCCATAGAAAAGTCCGGGCGCATCCTCGCTGGCAAGAGATCACCTCGATCTTCCGGGATATTGTTAACGATCGGGCTCTCACGTACGGGGAAAGGGCGGAAGCGGCGGCCGAAATCTATTTATCTGCTCTGCGAGAAAAGGGGGTGAATGTGAACCGCGACCTCTACCGAGAAAAACTCATTAAAATTCGATCGAAGATTTTCACCTACGGAGAGAGCGTTAAAAAACGAATGCGATTTGCCCCTGAATTGACCCCGTCTACTTTCAATAATGACCAAGCGCCCGTGGCCGCACTCCTGGAACTCATTACCGACGAGCTCGGAGTCGACGGACCCAGTACCTGGTCCATGACGTTTGAAAGGCAGAGTTATTCATTTTCCAGCCCGGCCGCGGGCCTGATGGACTTCCGTCTGACCGTCGGACGTCCGCCCGCACTGAGCTGTCCCGACTGGCTCTACTAGAGCTTGGACTTCAGGACGACTAAAGGCCCGAGTTCGTCGTGAGCAGGAATTCTTTCTCTTTACGTCGGCACTGAGCGGTCACGCGCTTAAAGAGAGAGACCGCGATATCGCTCATCATGAAGTAATTCGCCGGATCTTCGATGTCGAGCGTCCCGCCCGAGGCCGGACTCCGATTCGCGCCGTCTTTACCGAAAGATTCTTCGCCCGAAGCTCCGCCGGCCGTCGCCGCGCCGGAGTTTCCAAACCAGGATGCGCCACCCGATCCCCCGGCTCCCGCTCCGCCGGCCGAACCGCCGTTAGCGGCTCCGCCTGCTCCGTAGCCCGAATTAGAACCGAAGGTGTTCGACGCAAATACTGCATCGCCGGTTACCGCGGAGGCAGCTCCGACGGACGACCCACTTCCAGAATTAGCGGAGAATCCCGCCCCACCGCCCGAGGACCCCGAACTCGATCCACTCGAGGATTTTGATCCGCCGTTCGAGCTCGAAGGCTTAAAGGCGCCGATAATCGCACCCGGATCCAGTCCCGCCGTGACGTTATTCGTATCCTGCACGAGACCGGCTGGAGTCGTGTCAGCGGTAACCGAATTAAAATTAAGGTCGGTCGAAGTCGACGGCACTATTCCGAAGTGCTGATTCTGGGTTGCGATTAACATCGTGGAATGACCCGAGAGCGTCTGGAAATCGACCGTTCCCGATCCGCCGGACGAATCCTGTACGACGCACATTTTCCGAGTCGCATCGAAAACCGTACCGGCACCGCACGTAGACGGATCCGCGGGTTTTGCTTTCGCGCAGGTTTTTACCGGGTGGCCAGGTAACGGCATCCAGCCAAATGGCGTCTTCTTACAGACTCGCACTTGCTTTTCGGACATGTAGATTAAGTTGCCATCGATATCAAATTCACTCGCGTGATTCTGGAGATCACCCCGAATGCCGCGAATTCCCTTATAGGAATATGCCGCCACCCACGGTTCGAAATCCTGGGCCTTACAAATGGGTTGCTGAGCCTGACAGAGCCGTTCACAGGTGGGCTGATTAAACGTAATGTCCCGACAAAACTTCATATAATAGAGGGGAATATTACAACTCGTACCCTGGAAAACCCCGCACATCACACTCGCGTTCGCGTTTCCGGCCCCGAAGCTAAGAAGCACTCCGAAGAGCAAACTGATTTTTCCGATTGGGTGCTGAACATCAGATTTTTTCATAAATAGTTTCCCTAAATTCTAGGGGCGCCCGGAGCGCCACTGGGACGGACTGAAGGAAGGCCGCTCGGAGTGGGTGAAGGAATCGGATCATCCGGATCCTGAGGGATCGTATCGTCCGTACCTCCGGTATCGCCGCCACCCGTCGGAAGACCCGGAATGGTCGTACTGTGCGGCAAGGGTACGCAGCCCGTGAGAAGTGGAAATTCGGCTTGGGCACGTTTCTTTAACCAAGTATTAAAGTCGTTCGCATAACAGGTGCGCAGCTGTTCGGGATATCCCGGGTAGCGACTCTGGCAAACCTTGAGGACTTCATTTTCAATTTTCGAAACGTAATCGAGCGAAAATTTTCGGGCTTTCGCCGACCCCTCCTCGAGGAGTCGGCATTTTGCGAGAAGGATATACATCTTCTGAATGACTGAATATCCGGAATCAAAATACTTCTTCGTACTGCCGGTCCCGGTGCCAGTAACGTCCGTAGAATCGACTTTTTCGAGAAGCTTCACCGCCGTCTGGTCCGCGAGCTGCTTTTGTAAAAGCGTGGCCCGTGCGTAGCAGCCACTCGCTGCGGAAATGGTCAGGCTATTTGATGAAATACTCTTTTCAATTTCTTTAGCCTGGTTACTCAGGCCGAGGATGAGTCCACCGGCGATCGTCGAAGACTCGAGTGAACCGCTACTTGCCCGACCTAGACCGTAGAAATACTGATCCGGATTCACTTGTCCGACGATGGAAATAGCGGGACACGCCTCGTCCCGATAATTCTTTAGGTATTCGTCCTTACACGCGTGTTCGCTGATCGGAAGAACCAAACAGATGGGACCCTTCCCGACGACTTCTACCGGTTGGCGTCCGCCATTGGCATCTTCCGCGCCTTTCGGATCGATTTTACCATCGTAGATTCCATTGATGAGCTCGAGATTCATCGCTCGGAAACCTGCGTGTGGCTCTTTAACTTCGACGCTGCCGCCGTTCGAATCGAGATAATAAGTTCGGGACCCATCCGGTTTCGAAACGTAACGGGTGAAGTTCCCGTTTAAGAGTCGATCGACTTGGGCCGCGCACGTCGGAAACGGAGTCTTATCGCATGGGAGAACGATTTTAACGTCTCCTGCGTAACTCGAATTAAACCCCAATAGAATAGTCGCCAGAACGGTAACGAAGACCATGCCTAACCCCCTTGCATGACCACTTTCCATTTTACAGGTCTCGGATTCCTTATGACAATAGGCGTATGAAGAGAATTATAGGCGTGTCCTTTTTTACCTACTCCCTCATCACTACGCTCAGCGTAGCTGGCACTTTAGGCACTGTTTCGAGCGAAATTGAGACTCTCGAAAGTGACGTCGCGCGAGCGCAAAACGAGCGGGATGCCCTCGCTTTGAAGCCAGGAGTCTCTAAATCTGATCCGGCGGTCGTGGCAAAGTCGGCCGAACTCGAGGAAAAGAAAAAGGCGCTCCAGGAGCGATTGAAAGAAATGAATACGCGACCCCCGGCAAAGGTTCGTAATGAATCGGAGTTGCGAATCGACGCAGACTTAGCCGACGGGGGAAAAGCCGACGACCCAAATGACCGCGATGACGATAGCCGAGGGCGCCCCGCGCCCTCGCCACCGAAAGCCGGGAATTCCGCCGGCACGAGCGGGAGTCGGACGGAGGCTGTGACGAAAGAAGAAGTCGTCCTATCGGGAGAAGGGATGGCGAAAGAAATCACCTACCCGAAAAAGAAAAAAGGAAAGATTAAGGAAGTAAAATCCGTCGAAGCGGAACCCGAGGTTGCGCCGACTCTCCCCGGAGAGGGCGGAATTTCAGAGATCCGGTATCCTAAGAAAACCGGAAATTTAAAAAAGAAATTGGAACCCGCGCTTAACGAACCTTAAATCTTTTCGAGCGCGACTCCGTAAAATCCGTCCGTCGAAGGAGTCTGATGGGGAGCGAGGAGCACTTCATCGATCACCTTTGCTTTACCGAGGAACTCCTCGAGATGAGCTTTTCCTTCTTCGGCAAAGAGTGAGCAAACGGTGTAGATGACGATTCCACCTACGGGTAGGAGTTCGAATGCTTCACGCATCAGTCGTCGCTGCACGCCGGTTAGATTCGCGAGGTCGGTTTCTTTTCGTAACCACCGTACATCGGGGTGCCGGCGAAGAATTCCCGATCCACTACAGGGGGCGTCGATCCAAATCGCATCGTAGGGACCCGCGTCTTTAATTTGTTCGTCGGTGACAATCGTTACGCCCGGCGCCGCTCGGGTAATCGCCGATTCGAGGAGTTTCTTACGTCCTTCACTCGGATCGGTCGCCACGACTTCCGCCCCGAGCCAGCTGAGCGCCACGCTCTTTCCGCCGGGAGCCGCGCAACGATCGAGAATCCGTACGGGCTTACCCGACTTGCCCATTTCCTTCTTAAGGAGGGCGTAGAAGCGATTCACGAGAACCTGACTCGCGAGATCCTGAATGATCCAGCTTCCTTCCGAAAATCCCGGCAACGAACGAATTTCACGTTCGCCACTTTCAATTTCGGCGGCCTCTCGTGGCTTCTGTTTCGCAGATCCGTCGACGGGTCCGCTTTCTAGGAAC
>JANXTV010000089.1 GCA_025352185.1 Oligoflexia bacterium | reverse complement strand
TCGAAGACATTGTCGACTCGGGACTCACGCTTTCCTACATTCTCGCAAACCTGCGGGCGCGCCGCCCGGCTTCGCTGAAAACTTGCGCTCTCCTCATGAAACCCGATTCGATGCGCATCGATGTGCCCGTCGATTACGTCGGCTTTAAGATCGGGCCGGAGTTCGTCATCGGGTACGGAATGGATTACGCGGGAAAATACCGCGGACTCCCTTACATCGGATACCTCGAACCCGAACACTGAGAATATCCCTTCGATCGGGCCCTAGTCGTTCGAAATGATTCGCCTTTTTAGTTTTACTTAGCCCTCAGCATTCGTAGAATGGGAGGGATGAAAGTACTAAAGAAGTACCATGCGAAGGCTCCCACGCGGATCGATTTAGCCGGTGGAACGGTCGACATCTGGCCGCTCTACCTTTTTCTAAATCAAGCCACGACGGTGAATCTCGCAATCGACCTGTACGCCGAGACGACGCTCGAAGAAGTTTCCTACTCCGACGGAAACTCCTGGGTCATTCTTCGGGCCGAAGATCAGAGCGCGGAACTAAAATTTAAATGGGACGAAATCGACTCGGTCTCCCCGTCCCCGTCTCTGGAACTGCACTGGAAATATCTAAAATATTTTCTCGAACGGAAACGCCGATCGGGACGATTTTATCCGACGGTCGGGTTAACCCTCGCGACGAAAGCGAAGAGTCCGGCCGGGGCGGGACTCGGTGGATCGTCGACCCTTTCGGTTTCGATTATCGGAGCGCTTAAAGTCTGGTGCGACGGATCGCTCTCGATCGAAACGGACGGCGAAAAACTGGTCGAGATCACCCGCGACGTCGAAACGACGGTCATTAAAGTCCCGGCCGGAATGCAGGATTATTACGGCGCGATGTTTGGTGGACTTCAGTCGTTAAAGTGGGGCGTCGGCGCACACGACCGGAAATGGCTGAGCCCGGACCTCCTCTCGGAACTCGAAGACCGCATATTACTTTTTTACTCGGGCCAGTCCCGGAATTCCGGGATTAATAATTGGGCGCTCTTTAAGTCGTTCATCGATAACCAGGGATCGGTACGCGACCAGTTCCACGGAATTAACCATGCGACCCATGCGCTCGAAAAGGCCCTGGGCGAAAAAGACTGGGCTGCGGTCGGGAGCGCGATCGCGTCCGAATGGGAAGTTCGCCGTGGCTTAGCCTCCGGAATCACGACGCGAGAAATCGACTCGGCTTTCGAATCTGCGATGCTAAAAGGTGCTTCGGCGGGGAAGATTTGCGGCGCGGGAGGCGGCGGCTGTTTTTTTGTCTACCTACCCGAAAAAAATCCCGGTCTAAAGGAAACGATTGCGCGCGAAGTCGGCGCTTTACCCGGAATTCGCCACCTCCCGTTCCGAGTTTCCCGTACGGGCCTCACCGTCGAGGTCACCACGACGTGAGTAAAACGGAATGAGCGAATCACGCGTTCTCCCCATGCAGCCCCGTCGTTACCTCGGACTCGAGCTTGCGGGCGCAAAAAACCAGAAGACGTCACTCGCCGTACTTGAATATTATCCCCGCGAACAGAAGGTATTTCTCCTCGACGTTTACGACCGGATCACGGCGCACGACGAACAAACCGGGGATGAGGCGTTGATCGAGACGATCCGCGAAGCAATTTCCCAAGAAAAAAATCGCGTCGCGAAACTCGGCGTAAATGTTCCGACCGAACTCCCGCCGTGCATTCTCTGCGTTCGGAAGAGCTGCCTGACGACCGGAAAGTGCGGCGAACCCTCGGTGAAGTGGATGCACCAGGTGGCTAAACGCGCGGAAGAAGAAGAAATCGGGGTGAACATTAACGAAATCACGCCGTATACGCAGCGTCCGTTTGAGATCTGGGCACGCTATAAAATTCTCCCGTACCTCGCGAAAGATTATCGTTTCGAGATCGACGAGGCTCTCGGCGGAAACCGCGCTCCCCTCACTGCGCGGATGCACTACTTAAGACGCCGCCTCGGAGCCACTCCGATCGTCGAGGTCTGGCCGAAGCTTACGATCTCGAGCATCGCGCAGGCGCTGAGCCTACCGAAGCGGCTCATCCTAAATTACCGGAAACCCGAAGAGGGATACGCCGCCCGCGTAGAACTCCTCGAGACGATCGCGATGAAAAAAGGCGTATTCATCTACGACCGCGATCTAAAGAAACTCGGACAGAGCTTAACCGCGTTCGATGCATTCGTGTGCGCTTATACCGCACTCCTTTCGGACCGGGATATGACGGTGAAACCCCCGAAGAACTTTCCGAAGGGCTCTACCTGGGTGGAATATTTTCCACTGCAGGGACTCGGAATCGGCGGGAAGCGATGAGGGATTCCCTATGAGTCGGGGGCTCCTTCGGTATTCGGTGAAACGAATCATCGCTTCGGTACCCACGTTATTCATACTCGCGACTCTCGTTTTTTTCCTCCTCCGGCTCGCTCCCGGTGGACCGTTCGATGGCGACCGGGTTTTCCCCGCCGAAGTAAAAGCCGCGATAAACGCGCACTACGGACTCGACCTTCCCCTCTGGCAACAGTGGCTAAAGTGGATGGAGGCGGCGTTCCTCCATTTTGATTTTGGAGAGTCTTTCCATTATCTGGGTCGAACCGTGAATGAAATGATCGTTCACTCGCTTCCCCCCTCCCTCCTCCTCGGCGGGCTCTCCCTCCTTTTCGCGGTACTCGTCGGGGTACCGCTCGGAGTCCTGGCGGCCTGGCGGCAGGGAACGTGGATGGATTCGGGCGCGATCTTTATCGCGATCGCGGGCGTGAGCCTACCGAGCTATCTCGTCGCGAGTACCCTCGTTCTCGTATTTTCCCTCTACCTCGGGTGGGCGCCGCCGGCCCTCTGGGAGTCGCCCGCGAGCGCGATCCTTCCGGTCATTACGCTTGCCCTACGACCGCTCGCCATTACCGCCCGGCTCGTTCGGTCTTCGGTGATCGAAACTCTCGCGTCGGACTACATTCGAACCGCGCACGCGAAGGGCCTTTCGGTTTCCCGCGTCCTCTTCCATCACGCGCTCCGAAATTCTCTCATTCCGGTGATTACCGTACTCGGCCCGCTCGCGGCCGGGCTCGTAACCGGTTCGTTCCTCGTCGAAATGGTTTTCCAAATTCCGGGTCTCGGAAAACATTTCGTCGGAGCCGTTTTAAACCGGGATTATCCGATGGTCATGGGAGTCACCCTCGTTTACGGAGTTATTCTCATCCTCTCAAATTTAGCGGTCGACCTCCTCTGCGCCGTACTCGATCCACGCATCCGGCTCGACGAACGGGAGATTTAGATGAGGCCCACCTTTAAAAAATTTCGCCGCCAGCGCATGGCTTTCTTAAGCTTGATCTTTCTCGGAGTCGTTTCCGTCGGCGCGACCTTCTCGCCGCAAC
>JANXTV010000085.1 GCA_025352185.1 Oligoflexia bacterium | reverse complement strand
CGAATTGCTCGGGTCCACCTCAGCCGCCGATATCGCGCAATTGCAATTTCGGGCATCTACACCACTTATGGCGCTTGTGCTGACGCTGATCGCCGTGCCATTGAGCCGGCTGCGCCCGCGTCAGGGTGACCGAGGGCACGCGTGGATCTTTAATCGACCGGATCGCCAGCGAGAGTTCCTGCTGGATGACCGAGGCGAGACGAGCTTTTCTGTTTTCTTGCATACTTCCTTACTGCTTCAAACTGGACGCTTAGGTGTTCAGTTCGGGGGTGATGAGGTCGATTTGGTAGGCTTCGATCAGATCGCCGATTTTAATGTCGTTGAACTTTTCGATACCCATCCCGCATTCGTAGCCTTCGGCGACTTCTTTCGCGTCGTCCTTAAAGCGCTTCAGCGTCGAGAGTTTTCCGTCGAAGACTACGCGGGAATCGCGCAGGAGACGAACGTTCGCTCCCCGAATGATTTTCCCGTCGATGACCGCGCAACCCGCCACGAGTCCGAGCTTCGGAACCATGAAGACTTGGCGAACTTCGGCGCGTCCGAGGAAGCGTTCGACTTTTTTCTTATCGAGCATCCCGGTCATCGCGAGTTTAACGTCGTCGATGAGTTCGTAGATGATCTGGTAAGTTTTAATTTCGACGTGTTCCGATTCGGCGATTCGACGAGCGTTCGTTTCCGGACGCACGTTAAATCCGAGGATGATCGCTTTCGATGCATTCGCGAGCATGACATCGGTTTCGGTGATCCCGCCCGGAGCCGCGAAGAGGACTTTCACCTTCACTTTTTCCGTCGCGAGCTTCGTTAAGCTATCGCGAATGGCTTCAACCGAACCCGAAACGTCGGCCTTCAGGATGACGTTCAGTTCTTTAATTGCGCCCGCTTGGACTTTCGAGAAAAGGTCATCGAGCGAAACGCGTCCGCTGATGGCTTTCTCGGCCATGACGATGCTGCGTCGGTGATCGATGAGTTCGCGAGCCGCATTATCGTCCGCGACCACGTCAAATCGTTCACCGGCCGATGGCAGGCCTTCGAAACCGAGGATCTCGACCGGCATACCGGGGCCGGAGGTCTTCAGCGTCGCGCCTTTATCGTTCATGAGCGACTTCACGCGGCCTTGGAAGAGACCGGAAGTGACGATGTCGCCGATTTTCAGCGTTCCGCGTTTCACCAGTACGCTTGCGACCGGTCCGCGTCCTTTTTCCAGACGTGCTTCCAGCACGGTTCCAGATGCGGGTACGTTCGGGTTCCCTTTTAGGTCGAGGACTTCGGCGTTCAGGAGAATCGCCTCGAGGAGCTCTTCGAGCCCCGTTTTCTTCGCGGCCGATACCGGCACGAACTGGGACTGTCCGCCCCAGTCTTCCGCGAGGAGGTCGAGTTCGGCGAGCTGCTGTTTAATTTTTTCCGGATTGGCGCCCGGCTTATCCATTTTGTTCATCGCCACGATGATCGGAACTCCGGCCGCTTTCGCGTGCGAGAGGGCTTCCCGAGTTTGCGGCATGACGCCGTCGTCGGCCGCGACCACGAGGATCACGATATCCGTAACGTTCGCTCCGCGTGCACGCATCGCCGTGAAGGCTTCGTGGCCGGGAGTATCGATGAAGGAAATGAGTTTTCCGTTTTTCTCGACGGTATAAGCACCGAGATGCTGGGTGATTCCGCCGGCTTCGCCGTCGGCCACTTTCGCTTTACGAATCGCATCGAGGAGCGACGTTTTACCGTGGTCGACGTGACCCATGATCGTCACGACGGCCGGACGGGGAAGGAGATCTTCCGCTCGGTCTTCAGCACCATCGAGGACCTGGTCTTCTTTAAATGCGACGTTGCGTACTTCGTGTTGGAATTCCGGTCCGACGAGGGTGGCCGTATCGAAATCGATCGCTTGGTTCATCGACGCCATCACGCCCATGCCCATGAGTTTCCGAATCACGTCGGTCGCTTTCACGTTCATCTGCATCGCAAAATCCGCGACCGAAATGGTATCGCCCATTTCAACCACGCGCTTATGCGCGGCGGACTGGGTTTTCTGCGTGCGCTTTAATTCTTTACCGACCGGAATACGTTTCCGCTTCGGCATGAAGACGACTTCTTTTTTCCGGTAATCGGCGAATCGAACGTCTTCGGGTTTAATTTCACCGGCGATGCGTTCTCCGCCACCCTTTTTCTTCGCATTTTCCTCCTCGGCCATCTGGTCGAGGTTTTCTTTCGTCATCCGAATGATTCGGAATCCGTCTTTATCGGCGCCGGTCGTAGTACCCTTCACGCCAATGACGTTCGGGCTACGGATCGCGCCGGTTCCCG
>JANXTV010000080.1 GCA_025352185.1 Oligoflexia bacterium | reverse complement strand
ACGAAGACCGATCTCCAGACGTTTACGCGAAAGGACGAAGCGACCGGTACTTCACTTTCACGAGTAGAATCAAGCTCCCTCTACCACGCCTTTAATTCCTGCGAAGCGGGATACAGTTCGACCGAAACGCGTGAGTCCGTCGAGCGGCGATGGTTCCTTCCGATCTTTTCTGAATTCGTAAATATTACGGCCGATAGCGAAGAGACGTACATTGAACGCACCACGACCTGCGCACTCTACGCGGTCGACTACGCGACGAATGGAACGAGCAAGGGCACATCCCGCGAAGCGTGTTACGCGAACTTGGTTAAGGAGTCCGTCGAAAAATTTAAGACGAAGTGCGACCTCGACGGGCTCACCGTCCGCGGGACACCGAAACCGTATAACGGAGATTCGTATTTCGACCAAAAACCCGGCGGCTGGGAATGTTCCGCTGGTCTTACCGTCAGCTGTCGCTAATTCAATCTAAATGACCGGAGTAAAATTATGAAAAAGAAGAACTTAATCGCCCTCGCCCTATCGTCCCTCGTTCTCGCCGGCGTCGCTCAGTCGGCAGAACTCGCGGTAAACGCCGTGCCCCTGAGCGCAAAACTCATGGACTGTTACCAGAACTCGAAATACGAAAAGTCCGAAATCGGCGGCCCCGGCTACTACTGGTGCCGGGGTGGATCGGCAGCGCGGGTATTCCAAGCCCTTTCACCCGAGAGTGATCGTGACTTTACGAAGATGGCGAGCCCTCAGCTCGAAGTCCATTGCATCGGACCGAATACCGAGGCCGCGTGCTTCCTTACTTTCTACTACGACGCGAAAGCCATCATCTCGGCCATCGCGAACTAAAGTCCCGCTCACCCAACCCAGGAGAACCCATGACTAAAATGATACTCGCCCTTAGCGTATTTTCGGGAATGACCGCCATTACGGCGTCGGCCGACTACTACGGAGATATTAGCCAAACCGCTACTTCAACCTATTCGTCGAATTACGCTTGCGACTCCGCGAAGGACCTCGACGAAAAAGGAGCGGAAGCGAAATGCAAGTCCTACGACTCGAAATCATACGTGAGCACATTTAAAACGGGTGATTACGTGTGGGTCGTACTCTCTAACGGATCATTCCAATGTACCGTTAAAGCGAACTTTTCTTGTTATTAACCGATCGGAAATAAAATGAAAAAACTACTCCTACTCGCTCCCCTTCTCCTAATCTCGGTCTCGAGTTTCGCCGAAACGACGAGCGCATCCTGCCTGAAGCCTCTCTACTCGACCCCGACGAATAACTGTTACGAAACCCAATCGGGCTGCCTCGCCTTCGCGCGCGAACAAGCCGAAACCGCGGCGAAAGATCGGTGCGTTCGCGCTACCGGCGCGCGGGAGATCTACCACGTCGACCAAAACTACGAGAGCGTATCGGTTCGTAGCGCCTCCGAGTACTGGTGCACGGTCGGAATTCGCTATTCTTGTAAAAACTAAGGCCCGAACTTCCTATTGGGAAATCGGAAAGAGCTGGATGCCGAGCTGATAGACTTCCGTCGCGTCCTCGCGTTCGAGGAGCGTCGATAGCTCATCCTGGAGACGCCGGATTGCCTGCTTCGCTTCGGGGAGCCGGTCCGGATGGATGGCCATCACGTAGGAAGTCACGTCCCGCTTATCGAGGGGAATGGTCCGTAATCGCTTCGCGGCGAGGAGGATCATTCCCTGATTTCCTTTCTGGAGCGCGAGATTAATCTGGTCGTCGGTCGTCGTGAAGGCTTCGGCCGTCCGGACCCACTTTCCGTCTTCTTCGCGGATAAAGTTTAATTCCTTTAAACGAAAAATCGCGGACTCGATGATCCTTCGATCGAGTCCGAGTCGTTTCGAGATCCATACGGGATCCATCTGAAATCCCCGAGTGCGCATGAGATTTAGAATCGCGAAGTGCCACCATTCACCGATGACGTGTCCTTGCTCCGAAGTAATCTTCGTATATTTCGGAGTCTTCTTCCGTCCCTCGGGGGCGAGCACCAGGCCTGCTGCCCGGGCAAGTTCATTCCTTTCACCCGGATCGAATACCCGGGTGCGGAGAATCGACTGGACCTTCTTTACGGAAAAAATGCGCTTCCCACTCATGACTTCGGAAAGTGCGCCCGAACTCATTTCGAGTCGGGTCGCGAAACTCCGCAGGGAGTAGCGACGATTTCGAGCCCGGAGGGTTTCGTACTTCTCCGAGATGAGACTTCGAATTTTTACTGCGTCCATTGCTTTCGTCTACGGATCATGGGGTTCGTGGTAATGTCGAGGTTCGTAAAGAGCTGCGCGAACCGGTCGGCACTGTCCTCATCATCGTACCCGAAATGGTGGGCAGTCTCGTGCATGAGGAGCCAGAGGAACTCATCGTCGTTCCGTATTTTTCCGCAGTTCATCGGCGAAAGGGCGATCGGCGCATAGGGGGTCAGCATCGTCTCGGCGCACTGGTGTAGATCGCTGACCGCTCGAATATCCCACCGCTTTATGTCCGCGAGGAGCGCGTCCTTCGGAATGCGTCTCGCGTCGAGTCCTGCTCCTGCGAGGAACGACTCCCACGTCGGAATATTTTTTATGGGGTCTGGCCGATCAACCACGAGGCGATAAAAGACCGTCCAATTATTATACGAAGAAATGATCTGCATCTGGAGGCGTTCGAAATGGGGACGGAAACCCGACTCCCGCTCGAACTCTCCCTCTACGAAAAATCGGTCAATGCTGATCGTCTCGGGACGCACGCCGAGGCAGTACCGCGAGTGCATTTGGTTTCCGGTCAGGGCGAGTACGTCGCCCGAATAAATCGATAGGCCGAGTGTCGCCGCGACCTGATCGAGAATCATATAGACGATCTGCTGCGGGGCCCACGTCGAGGGGCATTTTGAATAGGAGAAAATGAACTCCGGATTTTCCCGACTCCCCCGAATCTGCGTACACGCCTCGAGGGAAGAATCGTCGCTCCAGGTGAACGAAAGACGGGAGACATAGTCGGCGGCGGTGACGATTAACTTTTCGTGGTCTCCCTCGTTATAGAAGTCGAGGGCGCCTTTACAGCCATCGGGATACCGCTTCGAATCCGCCTTTAAATTCCGAGCGAACTCCGCGACTTCACGGATGTACTTCACCGCCCAAAGCGTGCGGTACCGGCGGATATCTCCACCGTTCCCCATTCGGTCTCCCGCTATCCCGGCGACGGAAAAGAGCGTCGCAAATAGGCCGACCGAAAGGAGGTATTTTTTCATTAGGCACGGTGTAAACCAGGGCCCGCGGTCACGGA
>JANXTV010000077.1 GCA_025352185.1 Oligoflexia bacterium | reverse complement strand
GCGATCGGCCACCAGCCGAATACGGCGCCCTTTAAAGGCCTGCTTCATACGGACGAAAACGGTTACCTCGTCGTTCACCCAGGAACCACCAAGACGAATGTTCCCGGGATTTTTGCGGCCGGAGACGTGGCCGACCACGTTTATCGCCAGGCCGTGACCGCGGCGGGCACCGGTTGCATGGCCGCCATCGATGCGGAACGTTACCTCGAAGCAGAAGGACACTAAGTAATGAGCGATCATCCGAAAAACGCCGAGCCCACCGCCGTCGATCTCCCCGAACAGGTTCGGGTCCGTACGGAGAAGATGCAGCGAATTCGGGATCGTAAAGAGAATCCCTATAAGAATGGATTCAAGCCCGAGAATCTTGCGGTGGAGCTCCATCGCCTCTACGACGAAAAGTCGAAGGAAGAACTCGAGCCGCAGAAAATTCGCGCGACCGTAGCCGGTCGGGCAATCGCGATCCGAGATTTCGGAAAGGCGGCTTTCCTCCGCCTCCGTGACCGAACCGGTCTTATCCAAATTTACGTCGCGAAGGACTCCCTCGGCGAAGAGGGTTACCGACTCTATAAAGAAGATTTCGACGTGGGCGATATCGCTTACGTCGAAGGCGTCCTCTTTAAAACGAAGACGAACGAACTCTCGATTCACGCCGATAAGCTCGTCCTTCTGACGAAATCCCTACAGCCGCTTCCGGAAAAGTTTCACGGAATGACGGACGTCGAAAAACGTTATCGCCAGCGATACGTCGACCTCATCGTTACCGAGGAGAGCCGCGAAACGTTTCGTAAGCGCGCGCTCATCGTCGACGAAGTCCGCCAGTTTTTTAAAGACCACGACTTTATGGAAGTCGAAACCCCCATGCTCCATCCGATTGCGGGCGGCGCCGCGGCTCGACCCTTTACGACCCACCATAATACGCTCGATATGGAGCTTTATCTCCGGATCGCTCCGGAGCTTTATTTAAAGCGTCTCGTCGTCGGCGGGTTTGAGCGCGTTTTCGAAATTAATCGGAACTTTCGGAACGAAGGAATCTCGATCAAGCATAATCCTGAATTCACGATGCTTGAGTTCTACATGACGTACGCAACCTTCGAAGATCTGATGGATCTTACGGAAAAGCTTTTTTCCCGGATCGCGATGAAGATCGCGGGAAAAACTAAAATCACCTACCAGGGCACCGAAATCGAAATCGGCGGTAAGTGGGAGCGGATCACCGTCGAGGATTCGATCGTGAAGCATTCCGGCTTTAAAGACCGGGCTAAACTACGGGACCGCGCTGCGATCCTCGCTTACGGTAAAACGAAAGGGATCCATATGGATCCGAAGTCGACGACCGGCGCGCTCATGATGTCGATCTTCGACGAAGAAGTCGAAGCGAAGCTGATTCAACCAACTTTCGTTACCCATTACCCGACCGACGTTTCTCCGCTCTCTCGCCTGAACGAGAAAGATCCATTCGTCGTCGACCGATTCGAGCTCTTCATTTATGGCCGTGAGATGGGGAATGCCTTTAGCGAGTTAAACGATCCGATTGATCAGCGCGAACGTTTCCTCGCCCAGGTCGCCGCGAAAGAAGCGGGCGATCTCGAGGCGGCCGGGCACGATGAAGATTACTGCGTCGCTTTAGAGTACGGGATGCCGCCGACGGCGGGGGAAGGGATCGGTATCGATCGCCTCGCGATGCTCTTCACCGATTCGGCTTCGATTCGGGACGTGATTCTTTTCCCGCAGATGCGTAAATCGGATGGCTAGAAAACCGAACCCCGTATCGATTCTCGCGCGGGGTTTTCTCCTTTCGAAGTCTTCGGACGGATTTCTTTCCCTCATCGCTTGGGTTTCGATCGTCGGAGTTGCGCTCGGCGTGCTCGCCCTCACCGTGGTGACTTCGGTCATTAACGGATTCGAGGGAGAGCTCGGCGAGGCGATCAGTGGGTTAAATGGAGACGTGGTCCTCTATTCGAAGGCCGATCCGGTAACGGATCCTGCGTTGATTGAAAAGAAAATCCTCCGCGCGCTCCCGCAGACCGTGGCCGTATCAGCTTCGCTCATTACTGAACTCATGGCGGCCGGGCCGAAGGGGACCGGTGGCGTCGTGATGGAGGGGATCGATCCCGAATCTGCGGCGCGGGCAACGACGCTCCCGAAGCGAATTCTGCGCGGAAAAATGCCGGAAAATGACGGGGAAATCGTCCTCGCTAAAGTCCTCGCTTCGAAAATCGGGGCGGAAGTCGGCACCGTCATTCGACTCGTCATCCCGCAAATTGCCTCGGCTGGTTCGGAAGGCCAGTCGCGGTCCATGGGAGTGCCGAAAATCGTCGAAGCGACCGTGGTTGGCATCGCGAGCCTGGGTATGTACGAGTACGATTCGAAATATGCCTTTTCAAAACTCGGGTGGACTCAGGAAATCTTCAGTCTAAAGAACCGCGCCAGTACCTTTAAGATTAAGCTGCCGCGGGGCGAAGACTCGAGGAAAGCTTCGGATCGCCTCTCCGAGTCCTTTGGGTATCCCTTTCGCGCGAAAGACTGGACTCAGCTGAATCGCAACCTTTTCTACGCGATCCAGCTTGAGAAGATAGTGATCTCGATTATTTTGCTCGCGATCATGCTCGTCGCAGGTTTTAACGTCGTTTCGACCCTCGTGATGATGATCCACGATAAATCCAAGGAAATTGCGATTCTGAAAGCGATGGGTTTACGCCCGAGCCAGGGCTTTCAAATTTTTTGTTGGATCGGTCTCGGAATTGGGCTGGTCGGTACCGGGGCGGGACTCGGCCTAGGATTACTCCTGAATCTAGTCCTCGATAAAACGAAGCTCATTCGGCTTCCGGCCGACGTTTACTACATCGACTACCTTCCGGTGACCGTGAATTGGAACGAAATTGCCTTAATCGGCGGCCTTTCGATCCTCATTATTCTGGGCGCGACTCTATTTCCGGCCTTTCGAGTCTCTACCCAATCTCCGATGGAAGGGATACGCTACGACTAATGCTCATGCGCGCCGAGGGCCTCACGAAGACTTACCGTAAGGGAACGACCGAAATTCCAGTGCTTCGGGGCGTGGACCTCGAGATTGCACCGGGTGAAATGATTGCGATTACCGGGTCAAGCGGAGTCGGGAAGAGTACGCTCCTCCACGCGCTCGGCACCCTCGAGCGTCCGGACACCGGAAAAATCCTCTACGGACCGACGAATCAGAACGTCCTCCAATTTACTGAGCGTGGTCTCGCGGACTTCCGGAATCGTGTCCTCGGGTTTGTTTTCCAATTCCATTATTTACTGCCCGAGTTTGATGCGATCGAAAACGTGATGATGCCCGCCCTCATCGCCGGGGAAGACCGCGAGACGTCGCGGAAACACGCTTCCGAGTTACTCGAATTCGTCGGACTTGGACATCGACTGCATCATCGCCCCAGCGAACTTTCGGGTGGCGAACAACAACGGGTGGCGATCGCTCGTTCGGTAATCCTCCGTCCGAAACTTTTACTCGCCGATGAACTCACCGGAAATTTAGACTCGAAAAATAGCCAAAATGTCATCGATTTGCTCACGAGCTTAAATGAAGCGACCGGCATCTCGGTTCTCATCGTGACGCATGACGCCTCGATCGCGACTCGAATGCATCGCGTCTTAAGTATGAAAGATGGCCAATTCGTCTGAATCTTTCATGGGTTAACCGACGCCAGACGTGGGTTATTGTTGACGGACTGCCCCTCCTCTCCTAGACATGAACTGTGATTCCATTTCAGCTCCCAGGGCGGCTTTCGGGTCGAACCAACTTTTCGAAGTCGTATCGAGTTTTCTTAGCTACGGCTCTCGCCCTTGTGCTCGTGCACTCGGCGCTGGCGCTCGATCCACCCGTGACTCCCGCCCCCTTGCCGACGAAGTCTCCCGGCGCGGCTCCGACAAGTCTCCCCAAGCCCGCCGCAAAACCCGCGAAGGTAAAGACTCGCGGAAAAGGTCGCGTCCAGCCGGTTAAGGAAACGACGATAAAAATTTCGGATTCGGTCGAAGGATTTGCCGGTCTCCCTGCGCGCACGATTGAAGTGCGTGGACTGAAGCGAATCGAAAAAGATGCCGTTCTCGGAAAGCTGTCGACGAAGCCGGGAGTCGCCATTGATCGCGAAACTGTTCGCGGAGACGTCCAAGCTCTCTTTAATATGGGGTACTTTGACGAAATTACGGTCGAAGCCGAAAAAGCGGATACCGGTGCGAATCTCGCGGTCATCCTTCACGAACGTCCGGTGATCACCGAAATCGAGTTCGAAGGAAATGAACGCATTTCCACGACGGATCTCCAAGCCGTAATTAAAGTGAAGCAGTGGTCGATTCTCGACGTGAATAAAGTGAAGGAAGACGTCGCGCTCATCACGAAGAATTACGAAGATAAAGGGTACTACCTTGCGAAGGTGAGTTTCGAAGTCGTGCAGTCCGATGCGAAGAAGCCGGACGAAGTCGTGCTCCGGTATAAGGTAAACGATTTTGATAAAGTGCAGATTAAGAAAGTCACTTTCTTAAATAACCGTGCATTTTCCGATGACCAATTGAAGAACATCATGCCGGAAACCCGCGAGGGTGGGTTCTGGAGCTTCATGTCGAGCTCAGGGAATTTTAAAGAAGCTGCTTTCAAGATGGATCTTCAGCGCCTTACTTACTGGTACCTCGATCACGGGTACGTAAAGTTTAAGTACGAGAGTCCGGTCGTTACCGTCAGCGACGATAAGAAGTGGCTCTACATCACCATCTACGTCGACGAAGGCGAAAAGTACCAAGTCGGAACTATCGACTTTTCGGGTGACCTTCTCTTTAGCCGCGAGGAACTCGGAAACGAAGTCCTCATGCTAAAAGGTCAGGACTTCTCGATTTCAAAACGAAATAGCGACATCCAAAAGCTTCAGGAGAAGTACCAGGATCTCGGTTATGCTTTCGTAAACGTCATTCCGAAAATGGAAGTGAAGGACGACACGCGCGTCGTCGATATCGACTATCATTTCGAAAAGGGTACGCTCGCTTACTTCGGTGAAATCAACATGGTGGGGAACTCAAAGACCCACGATAAAGTCATACGCCGCGAATTAAAGATTAAAGAAGGCGAACTCTATAACGGTACCCGATTCCGCCAGTCGAAAGAGAACGTCGAACGCCTCGGGTACTTTCAGCCGGGTGAAGTCCTCTTTAACACCTCGACGCCGAAGGATAAGAACGACATCGTAAACGTCGACATCCAGGTAAAAGAGCGTCCGACGGGGACGATTACCCTCGGTGCGGGCTACGGATCTTCGAAGGGGCTTTTCTTCCAGACCCAGATTTCGGAATCGAACTTCCTCGGTCGGGGTCAGACGATCAGTCTTTCGACGAATATTACGAAGGATAAGCGCGATAAGAGCTTGAACCTCGGATTTACCGATCCGTATATTTTCGATACGAACTGGTCGGCCGGTGCGGATCTTTATTTTACGACCTTTTTTATTCCGGATAAATACACGACCCGGAAATTCGGGGGGGACGTTCGTCTCGGATACCCGATCTTCGAGTACACGAATGCGTTTATTACCTATAAGCGGGAACGCCTGACGATTGAATCGGTTGAAATTGCGAACCCTGATGCTCAGGATCTGCAGGAGCTCACCGACGATACCGGACTGCTATCGAGCGTCGTGTGGAGCGTCGTACGGGATAAACGAAATAACCGATTCGAGACTTCCGGTGGCAGTTACCAGAGCCTGTCGCTCGAGACGGCCGGAGTCGCCGGACTCGACGGTGATAAGAGTTTCATGAAGGCGATCGCGAATAATCGCTACTACACGCGCCTCGTGGGCGATCTGGTCTTCCGGAACTCGACTGAATACGGCGAAGTCCACGGCCAGAATGGGAAACCCGTTCCACCATCGGAAAAATTCTATCTGGGCGGACCGAATAACTTAAAAGGATATAACTTTTATTCCGTCGGACCGTCTCGCGAGAAAGTAAATACGGATGGAAAAACCTACCGGGTTCCGCTCGGCGGAAAGACCGAGTTTTACTCCCTTTTTGAAATCGAACATCCGATCGTTCGGGAAGCGGGACTTAAGTTCGTCGTGTTCTACGACGTCGGTAACGTCTTTGCGGGACGGCCAGACCTCGGAAATCTCACGCTTCGTCAGGATGCGGGATTCGGCTTTCGTTGGTTCTCTCCGATCGGCCCCCTTCGTTTCGAATGGGGCTTCCCGATCAGTAAGCGTCCCGAAGACGACGATTCCGTATTCCAATTCTTTATCGGTCCACCGTTTTAAATTAACCTAAGGAGAATGCCCATGAACGTATCCCTACTTAAGTCCCTCGCTCTCGGCGCTGCCCTGATGGCAATCGTTTCCCCATTCGCCGTCGCCGCTGACGCACCGACCGCTGCGGTGGTAGGATCGAAAATCGCTACCGTCGATATGCAAAAAGCTCTACAGACCGTCGAAGCCGGAAAAAAGGCGAAGTCGCAGCTTGAGAAGGAATTCAACACGAAGAAAAAAATGCTCGATGACGAGCAAACGGCCATTAAAAAGCTGACCGAAGAATTTAAGAAACAGACGATGGTCTTAAATGACGAGTCGAAAGCGAAAAAGCAGCAAGAAATTCAGGAACGCATGATGAAGTTCCAGGATCAGATGATGCGATCCCAAACCGAAATTCAGCAAAAAGAAGGCGAACTCACCGCGCCGATCGTTAAGAGTCTGAAAACCATGGTTAAAGAAATGGCCGCAAAAAAGGGATATTCTCTGGTTCTGGATAAGAACGAGCAGACCGTCATTTTTTCGGAAGAGAAAGACGACCTCACGGAAGAACTCGTGAAATCGTATAACGGAAAGAATAAGGGCTAAGCGAGTGAGCGAGCGCGGTTTTTCCGTCGCCCAGCTCCTCGAATGGACCTCCGGGCGCCTGGTTAACGGCGAGGCACTCGGCAGTCGCATTAACGAGATTCACGTTCTGCGACCGGCCCCACTCGGGGGTTCGACGGCCGGGGAATGTAGTTTCTTCTTTTCGAAAGACTACCAAGTCGAAGTAATGAGTGCTCTTCCCGGCGTCCTCATCACGGCCGAACCCTTCGTGGAACCTCTGCAGGCATCGGGACTTCCGATCTGGTCGCAGACGGCAATCATCGCGTGTCGTGACCCTTACTTTGCGATGGCGGTGGTCAGCGAGAAATTCGCCGCCCGCCAAGCGGCGCTCCGTTTCGCGGAAACGCGGCCGGTCGACGCCGTCGTGCATCCCTCGGCGGTGGTCAGCCCACTTGCGAAACTCGGGCTCGGCGTGCGCGTCGGTCCGAATTGCGTCGTCGAAGACGGTGCGGAGGTTGGCGATGGAACCGTACTTTATCCGGGTGTCTACGTCGGCCGGGATGTGAAAATCGGTGAAGGCGGTGAGATTTTTCCCGGGGTCACGCTCTATGATCTGACGGTTATCGGAAAACGCGTTCGTATTCACGCGGGCTCGGTAATGGGCGCCGACGGCTTCGGTTACGCGCCACGATTCGACGGTGGAGTTCCGGTGGAGCATAAGAAAATCTTTCACCTCGGTCGCGTACTGATCGGCGACGACGTCGAAATCGGGGCAAACTCGATGGTGGACCGGGCGACGATCGGCGAAACGAGAATCGGAAACCAGGTGAAGATCGATAACCACGTCCACATCGGCCATAACTCGACGATTCACGAGGGGGCGATCCTCTGCGGCGGCGTTTGTCTCGCGGGGGGAACCGTGATCGGGCGCTTCGCCTATATCGGCGGAATGGCCGGGATCGGAAATAAAGCGGCGATCGGAGATTACGCTAAAATCGGCGCCATGAGTCTGGTCGATAAAGATGTACCCGCAAATGGAACTTCGGTCGGAAATCCCCAGCGGACGCACCGCGACCATTTTAAGGCGCACGCGTTATTAAACCGGCTCGTCGCGGAAAAAGATCGAAAGAAGAGAACTTAAAAT
>JANXTV010000062.1 GCA_025352185.1 Oligoflexia bacterium | reverse complement strand
CCGGCTACTGCACTTCTGGTAGAAGGCCGTTCGGTCGACTCCCGCTACCGTTGGTAACCTCTCGTCTAGTTCGTCCGCGGTCTTGAGTCCTTTCGATCTTCGCACGCGGTTTTTATTGAGCAGCACCTGTGCTTTTACCATCTTCACGTGTGCCGCCTCCGGACTCGCCAGCACACTGCCCTTGCCGAGCCCTGCTACGTCCTTTATTTCTCGGTTCGTGTTTTCGGCGGCGCCGTTGTGCTCGGGCGTTCTCGGCAAGGACCTAAGCTCGATTACTTCGTGGGTCTCCATGTGGATTCTCACTGATTCGTGCGAGTACATCGATCCGTTGTCGCGAGACCAGACTAGCGGATATTCCGCACGGCTCACGGCCACAGATTCGAATAGGGCGAGGATTTTTTCGTGATTCGCCACTTCCCCCGTCTGCACACCGATGATGGAGAGAGAGCCCCGGTCCCGCATCACCTGACTCTCCACATTTTCTCTCTTGCACCTCCCGACGTGCGTTCCGTCCTGACCCCAGATTACGTCCCGCGCGGTAACCTCGACGCTCACACGGTGGCGGGCGGTGCGAGCCTTCTTCCGTTCGCTCCGCTTTTTCTTAAAACTCCGGACATACAACTGGATCAAACGCGTCGGCACGTCGCCCCCGAGACCTTCCGATACCGCGAGCCAGCCAGGATAGCCCTGCCTCCGGAGTTCCCGGCCTACCCGCCAGATCGCGCTCCGGTGCTGGAAGGCCGTATAGGCTGGACGCCCGATCTTTTTTTCGGGCGATCCGATTTTCACCGAATGTTTCCAGTTCCAGATCGTACGGACATCGACTCCGAGCACCTCCGCCGCTTTTCCGAGTCGAATCTCTGGCGCTTCCTCCACGAGGTGGCGAGCCACCCTCATCGCCGTTTCCCGGGGATATCGTCGTCCGTGTTTTCTAACTCTTCCTGAGTATGCGGGCCTTCCTGGCTGGTTTTGCATCTTTCTCGTTCAGCGGAGGGACTCCCGACTGGGTCTCCCTCACCACTTGATCCCGTATGAGCATCGCTTCCCGGGATAGCGGCATCTCCCGGAGGATCACGATCAGTCGCTGCTGGAGCGCGACTTGGTTCTCGAGTTCCGTGATTCGGCGCTGGAGCTTCTTCGGGTCGTCCTCGGGACGTATCGACGGGGTTTTCGTTCGGTTCTTCGGTGGGTGGATCAATCCTACCACCATACCCGATATCGCCTGCTGCGACAGCTGCCAAACTCGCACCATCGGAAGACCTAAGCGAGTGGCGATCTGCTGCTTGCTCGACTGACCCATCCAGTACTCCATCAGCGCCGCCGCCGTTAAGTGCGCTCGTTCCTGCTCGGCAGTCGTTGCCCACTCCCACAGCGAGCGGATCGCGACCGGGAGTTGTTTCGGGGGCAGTACTCGCGGCTTTCTCGCCTTCCGGCTCTTTGTTTCTGGTTTCGGAATTTCGATCGCTGGAGGAGACGGGGACTGTGATTCCGACATCGGAGGATCCTTTCGGTTGGATTAAAATAGTTTCTTCCCGCACGACCGCGTGTCCGAAGCTCGAGTACTCGAGCCGCTGGATCCCGCCCCCGGGAGTTTGAACCACGAGATTTCCGGACTCGCCGTGAAGCGACACCGGCTGATCTCCGATCTGGCCGATTAAAAATACCGGTGATCTCGGCGCTTCGCCCACCGCGAGTCGAAGTTCGTTCTGGGCGAACGTTGCCTCGACGGCCTTCCTTACTTCCACCGCGAGGCCAAAAAATCGGTCGGCCGGCGTCATCCCGTCTAACCCCTGATGGGGCCTAAAGTGATTATAATGCGCGATAAAATGCCCGAGCCGCTCGCGCGTATCCTCCAGTTCCTGCGGCTTCACTCGCTCCCAGAACTCCTGTCCCACCGTTTCCCAGAAGCGCTCGCACTTGCCTAGAGTCTGTGGATGGTGAGAGCGGGCGACGACGTGCCGGATCCCTTCCTTATCGAGTAACTTCTGGAAATCACTTTTTCCGCGCCAGCTAAAATACTGCCGCCCCTGATCCGTCAGTACTTCCTCCGGCTTCCCGAAGCGCTGGATCCCCATTAATAGCGAGTCCATCACGAGATCGGACTTCTGACGGAGCTGTAAACTCCACGCGACGATGTAACGACTGTGATCGTCCATGTAGACCGTGAGGTAAACCCGCTGGCTATGACGAGTGAGCACGAAACTCGTGATATCGCTCTGCCAAAGCTGCATCGCCTTCGCGCGCTCGAACCTGCGAATCTTGTCGCTCGATCGCTTCCTTTTCTTCGCCCGAACCGGCGCGCGCGGCAGCTTCGCCTCCACGATCGTTTTTCTTACGGTTCCCGTCGAGGCCTTCACGCCCCGGAAACGAAAGAGAAAATCCCGGACCTTCTTTAATCCGAAATTCGGGTTCTCCGTCTGAACGGCGACGATCTGCGCCTTGAGATGAGGTGAGCTGCCTTTGCGTCCGCGTTTCTTTCCCTCGCCGTAGATGCCCGATTCGAGCCCCTTCGCGCCGCGCTCTTCGTAGACCTTGCACCACCGGGCGAGAGAATTATGCGATACGCCCCAGACTTTCGAGAATTCCTTCAGGGTCGATCCGCTTTTCAAAAAGGCCTCTACCGCCTCTTTGCGGGCGACGAAGCGTTCTTGAACTTTTCCGGACGTCGGACCGTCAACCTTCGCTCGGGGAACAGTACCGGCTTTGCCCGCTTTCTTTTCCTTCGCTTCCTTAAGCCACCGGTAGACGCCACTCGCCGGAATGCCCTGTGCTCGGAAGAACTCGTCCTTCGGTCCCTTGTGCGCCTTAAACTCGCGAAGAATTTTCCGCTTCTCAGAGTCAGAAAACTTTCGCTTTCCGCTCGCTGCCTTCTTCTCTTTCGTTCTCATCCGGCCTCCTCGGGACTCCTGGTCCCACTTTGGAAGGCGGCTGCTCTACATCCTAATCGGAAAAACTTTTGTTACACCCCACAATGTTCCAAGCGTGATGCGAGTCGGAGGATGGAAAAGCCTGAAGACCATGATGCATTACGTCAGACTATCCGGTATTAGCGACAGAGGGATCACTGATCCCCTGGACTACCGATCAGAAGACCCAGAATCGACCAATAAGGCGCTCATGAAGGCCGTTGGAGAGACCTATGGGCATGAGAAAGTTTATGCAGCGGAGGTGATTCCGCTTCCGACCCGAAAGCTTCCAAGTTTCGGGAGGTAACAGGCTGGACACTGCCAGCCGACTGCCAAGCAGTCCAACCAACTGATTTTATTGGCCTCCCAACGAGGCAACCAAAAATCGAATAGGAAAAAGCCGCTTGTAACCACAAGCGGCTTTTTTCGTTTTAATCTAAGTACTTAATATCATTCAAAAGCGACCGACAGTCTGACCCGCAATCTTTCACGAAATGTCCCGAAATTTCGTGGTGATGCTTCTTTTTTGCTACTCCGTTGCTACTTCTTACTACTCGCGAAGAGAGCCATTTTCGGCTCTCTTCGCGTGTTTCTCACTCTTCTGTCCACCAAGTAGTGCTCAAAACACTCGAACCGTCGCCTCGAAACAGAGGCGACTCATTCCTGAGGAGGAATTTCTATGTATTCGTTACTCATCCGTCTTATGGCCGTTGCGGCGCTGACTCAGCTCGGTATCAGCCTCGCGACCTTTCGCGACTGCCGCTCCCGCCCGTGTTTCGCACGAATCGAGAAAGCGTCTCGCGAGTTATTACGGGTCGATTGGAAACCAGTCTCCGTGTTTCCGAGCGAGGCAAAACGCTTTCGGTAATCAGACTCCGAAACCGGCCCTACCTGATGGTCGGACTTCAAAAATATGTTAGGAAAAGCCATGAGCGGCCCCCTATCGGCACTACTATCCGCGGCCTTATTCGGGATATCCCCCGTGTTGGCGAAATACCTCATCGGAACAATGTCGCCGGTCTTACTCGCGGGCTTGCTCTACCTTGGATCAGGCATCTGCCTTCTGATCTGGAACATCCCGGGAGCACTCTGCGAACTCCGGGCACTGGAACCCATCCAAAAATGGAAGCTGACCGGAGCTACGGTCAGCGGCGGGATCATTGCGCCCCTTTTCCTGACATTTGGGATCAGTAAAGGGACGGCCTTCGAGGTTTCGTTACTCCTGAATCTCGAAACCGTGGCGACCACGTTGATCGCCGCCTTTGTTTTCAAAGAACACGTGAGTCGACGCGTCTGGTTCGGAAAAGTTTTACTGATCGCTGGCGCGGTTATCCTCACCCTCCGTCCAGGCATTGAAGGTTCTTTTTCTTTGGCTTCCCTGCTCGTTATCGGAGCCTGCGTGTTCTGGGGCATCGACAATAACCTTACCCGTGACATCGAGGAACTGAGGCCCTCTGTTCTCGCCGGAGCAAAGGGACTCGTCGCGGGTGCTTTCAATGTGACGCTCGCGATCATCCTCGGCGTCGGCCAAGTTAGCGTGAAACAAATCGTCGAAAGCTCGGTCCTCGGCGCCTTTAGTTACGGCGCCAGTCTTGTTCTTTTCGTATTGGCCCTACGAAAACTGGGTTCCTCCCGAACCAGCACATACTTCGCCGCTGGCCCGTTCATCGGAATGCTCGCCGCCGTTACCTTTCTTGGCGAAAAGCCGACCCTGGCTCAGTGGGGATCTTCGGTTTTAATGGGCTTGGGTATTTGGGTGCTGGTCCGTGAAAAACATGAGCACGTCCACACCCACGAGCCGATCGCGCACTCCCACAAACACGTTCATGACGAACATCATCAGCATGAACACCATGGAACCGAAGGGCCGGAGCCGCACGACCATCCTCATGTTCACGCCGTCATCACTCATTCGCATCCGCACTTGCCCGACATTCATCACCGCCACGGCCATACTACACACGTCTAAAAATTAAAAAAACGCGGACGACTCGCTACTTAAGCGGGCCGCTCGCGTCGGTTCGAGTGCCGATATCCAAAGATTCTTACTTGTGCTCTTCCGCTTCCGCGCCTTCAGATTTTCCGGCCTTCTTCTCGTAGGCTTCGTGGGCGTCGTAACAAGCTTTGCTAAAGCCGTCGTTCTTCGTACCATGCTCTTCGTGGCCTTCGAGACATTCGTGAATCTCGTGGTCGCCACCCTTACAGGCAAAAGTCTTCACTTCTTTTTTACAAGCCTTGCTCAAGTCGGCGGCGTTAGCGAACGAGGTAACAGACAGAACGGTAAGAGCAATTACTAGATATTTCATATGAATCCTTTCAAGGTTCAATACGTCGATTCATTCGAGTGCAAACCCCTCGACGCTGGAGGCGGCACACTTCGTCTCAATTAGGAGAGACGTACTTTTCCGGCCAGTTCAAAACGCTTCTCAACCTCTTCCCAATCGACGTTTTGAAAGAAGGCATCCACATATTTCTCAACAGCGGCTCCGTAATCCATTTGGTAGGAATGTTCGTACATATCCATGACGAGAAGTGGGGTTGAAAACGCGCCCACCTGCGTGTGGTGCCCGGACCAAGTCGTGACTGGTCGTTTCGTATGGAAATCGTAACTCAGAATCACCCAACCACTCCCGCCACCAAGTCCATTCGCGATCTGGCGGAAAAGCACTTCCCATCGAGAGTACGAGCCGTAGGCTTCCGAAAGTGCTTTTTCAACTTTCCCCTGCGCTTTCCCGTTTCCGCCGAGGTTACCGAAATAAAATTCGTGCAGAACCATCGAGTTCCGATAAGTCAGTGCACTTTGAGCTAGACCGGCGGCTACGAAACCCGGGGTGTCTTTAGTCACTAGAGCCAATTCCGCTTCGACTTTATTGAGATTCTTCACGGCTCCGCCGTAATTATTCTCGTGGTGAGAAGTAATGAGCTTTTCGGAAAGCCCCTTCAACTTTCCAGGCGCAAACGAAAGAGGCTTCAGTTGATGAAGCCCGGCGAAGGCCGGAGCGGAATCCCCTTTGGCTTCAGCTTTCTTCTCATCACCAAAGGCATTCGCGCCCGTGAGAATAGTCCCAAGCATCCCAGCGCCTAGGGTCGCCGCACTCCCTAGGGCGACGGTATGCAACATCTCACGGCGATTCATGCCATTCTGATTTTCAGTCGGGTTGGTCGATTCGGCTCTCACTTGTGTTTCCATGCTCTAAATTTCCTTTCAATGAAGTTTCGGACGATCAAAGCGCCCGCAATAACTGTTCAAAGAGAAGCGATGCTTTCTCTTTCCGTTTGAAGTCATCTTTTTCCATGAAGATAATCCCTTGGAGTAATTGCTTCACGCCTTCGGTCGAAGGGTGCTGATACTGGTTATCTTCGATGTCGAGATCGTGAATAATCTCGCCGAGAGTTTTCAGTTTCGGGTCGGTAATTTTGAATTTCTGCAAAAGGACCTCAAAAGTGCAGAGTTCTCCTTCATGGGTAAACTCGCCTCCAAAGACGTCGAAACGAAGATGCGACGGCTCGTGCTTATATCGGTCGATAGTGACGAACTGAAAGCGAGCATCCTTGTCGATTTCACGTTCAATCAGCCACGCAGACGCGAGGCGATCTACCTTTAACCCTGCGCGTGTGACCCAGATCCGCTTCTTGAAATCGCTTTTGATGAAGGTTCGCTTCGCCGACACCGCCGAATTCTCCAGAGATGACCGTGATGTGAGACCGCTCTTTATACTTGCGAGAAGAGAGCGTGAAATAGTGTCCCCTTCAGAAGAGTAATGATTCCTTTTACCGAGCGCATTAATTTGGCTTTCGATGCGTCCGAGTAAATGGGCGGCTTCCATCAGTTTTTGCGGCGTTCGGTTCTTCTTCGAGGAATAGGTTCGATCTATATTCTTTAGTTCATCGGAAAACTTCCGGTATTCGCCATTAATCGTAAAATTGTACTCGAGGATGGACTGCTCGATATCAAGTCCTTCCAAGATCATCCCTCGAATGA
>JANXTV010000032.1 GCA_025352185.1 Oligoflexia bacterium | reverse complement strand
CGGGAACGGAAATGCTGATTTGGGGTGGCTACGGAGGCGGCTCGTATCTGAACACGGGTGGACGTTACAATCCGGCGACGGATACATGGGGAACCGCGCTTTCAGTAATCGGAGCGCCTGCCATTCGCTGGCAAGCTGGGGGAGTTTGGACCGGTACCGAGTTTATCGTTTGGGGCGGGTTTAGTCCTGCGGTCGGCGCCTATGCGAACGGCGGGCGCTATAATCCGGTGAACGATACCTGGGGGGCTTCACCGAGTGCCACGAACGCGGTTCCTTCGGGTTCGAATGTAACGGTATGGACCGGGACTCAGTTGATGACTTGGGGAAACCGAAGTTCTGAAGTCTCCATCTATATCCCGTAATTTAAATTTGTCATGATGATCACGCGACTCGGCACCTTCATTGGAGTTTTCATGCTCGGCTGCTCGTCGAGGGAGGTCCCGCTCGCCGAAATCGGCCGATTTTCAATCATGGAAAAAGACGCCCGACTCCGTGCGGAGGTCGCTCGCGTCTATTATCCCGAAAACCGGGCCGCGAATTTGGGCGCTCTCCAGCTGAAGAACGCTTTCATTCTCGCGGATATTCTCGGTCGTAACGGAAATCCGATTACGGATGAGATCCTCGAGAGGGAATCGAATCGAATCGACGCGAACACCCGAGATCCCGCGACTCTCGGACGCGTGAAAGCCGTCTTCGGAAGCGGCTCGTCTTTCGACCGCTCGTCTTATCGAAAGGATTTCGTCCTTCCCGTTTACGTCGAGAGAATGATCGAGCCGATCTTTCAGGCGCTTCCTCTTCATGGCGAGTCCCACCAGCGCGCCCTGGACTTTAGGATCTCCGTCCTCGGCGATCCGACAAAGTTCCGAAAACGGGCGACTGAAATGAAACTCGAGACCGGTGAATGGTTCGTCTCTCGGGAGAGTGGACTTCGCTACGACCCGGGTTCCCGATCGGCCGATTCCGATTCGCGGACCGCTCATCGGTCGTCGTCTCCGAAGATCGTAAATCAAGGGGAGAAGAACCACGCCCTTCACGAAGAAATCGAGAAAGCATGGGCCGAACGGAACGACGCGGATCTTGATCGCTGGTTTCGGGAAATCATCGAACCAACGCCGATGAACGCGGTCGTTTCTTCGGTCATCGATCAGGGCGAAAGCTGGTACGTCCTGCGCCTAAAACGGCGTACGAAAAAACTCGCGACTTTCGACGCGGTTCGGATACCGAAAGTACGCTTTTCAGATTGGCTACGCGTGGAACGGGAAAAAGTCCGCGTTCTCGGTTCACTCACAGAGCCCCCTTAAAATTCCTTCGAAACCCCGAATGAAGCGGAGACGATAGAAACCTGCTGGGAAAGCGAAGTGACATTCGCGTAGAGTTCAGACACGTCGAGATTCAACAACAATGGCCCGAGGAGTTCGGTTCGAACGAACCGCGTTCCACCGACGGCGACTTCCTGATTCGAGAGGCAATAACCGGAAAGCCCGTTCGACAAAGGCGCGTATTTTAAATAGACCGAATAATATCGCCCGAAACTGAGGTCGTGTTTCCCGGAAATAAGGAACTGAGGTCCGTAGGTGCTGGCGATCCCGTACCTTCCTTCGGGCACTCGCATGCCCCAGAAATACGTTCCGACCGAGAAAGTCGGGGTAAATCCAAAACGCTTTTCTTCGAAACGGTATCCGATTCGAGTACTCACACCCCAAAAGCGCGCGACTACTTCCGATGCCGGTGCGTGCGCGATCGGAACGAGGTTGAAGTAGCCGCTGAGTCCGACAAACCAGTGCTTGGCATCAAGATCGTAGGAGGTCCCACCTTTTAGGGTGAGCGAAAGTTGGTTCACTCGGTTCGATTTTTTGTTATCGAACGCGGTAAAAGAGCTTTGGACGCCCGCTACATAATGGATGCGTTTTCGAGGTAATATCTCAATTTTTATCTTTCGTTCCTCGAAATTTCCGTCCGGTCCGATCGATTTAATCAAGAGCTCTTGGATCTTATTTTTTTCGGGGTCTTCGATCGGAAGCGGGGTCGTGAACCAACCCTCTTCGTTCGGTAGGATGCGCTTAGACGCGGAGATCAAACCCCAGTTTTCTTTTTGGTAACCACCACTCATCAAAATTTTCCAGGAATTCGGAACATTTAGATCCGGCTCGACCGGCATACGTTCGCCGGCAAAGAGGACGAGTTCGGGAATGAAGCGGTCCGGTGTTTCGGAGGGAAGAATTTTAGCCTCGAAATCTCCCGGTGTCTCATCTGAGCGCGCGGATATCGGAAATGCAGCTAAAAGTATGACAAGCCATATTTCAATGGGAGATCCGAAGTTTCGCACTGCCTCAAGGTTGACGAAGTTCACGTCGGAAATCAAATTTTTCACGATCGCAGTCGTCAATCATTTGGCGAAGAACCGGGCGACGTAGGCGACAATGTAGGGGTTACAAAATGATTTCCGATTTTGGCGCGTAGGGCATGCCGCCTCTGGTTCGTTTAATCAATCCGTACTCTTCAAGCGTCTGGAAGATCGCTTCTCGCTCCGCCATTCGTCCCGCACGAATCGTTTTCGCACCGGCTACTGCACTTCTGGTAGAAGGCCGTTCGGTCGACTCCCGCTACCGTTGGTAACCTCTCGTCTAGTTCGTCCGCGGTCTTGAGTCCTTTCGATCTTCGCACGCGGTTTTTATTGAGCAGCACCTGTGCTTTTACCAT
>JANXTV010000012.1 GCA_025352185.1 Oligoflexia bacterium | reverse complement strand
TCGTAAAAAACATTCGGTGGACCTCCATGTCGCGGGATATCGAGGGGCCCGCATCATGCGAACCACTCCCTCTATTCTACGGGAAAGGTCCGGGAAGTCGCAAGGGGAGGAGAGAGAGGGTAGGAGGTAGAAAGTTGACGGTAGGGCCGATTACAGGCCTTAAAAAAGCAAAACCCCGGAGTCTCGAGACACGAGAGACCGGGGTTAAACCTTAATCGAAAAGAACGATTAGTTATTCAGAGCTGGAGCGCTCATCGAAGCAGTGTTCGATGGAGCTGCTGCTGGAACGCTGAATTTCGCGAATTCAGATCCAAGCTTAGCTTGAATGAAGCCCGAGAAAGAGCCATCGCCGTGGCGGATGATTTCTTTCAGGAGATCCACAGACGGCTGGGTCTTAGCTTTCTTCTCAGATTCATAGAGAAGCTGGGTAAGAGTCGAAGCCGTGATATCGTTCTTGGTCTTGTTGTCGATGACACGGAGGTCTTCGCCAGCTTTAATCATCTTCGCAATTTCATCGAGCGTCACGTAGCTAGACTCGTGAGTGTCGTAGAGTTTGCGATTCTGATAGCGCTTAATGATCTTAACTTCTTTCATGATTCCCCCTAGTCGAATCACTTTCAAAAACTTCCCGGTCTCTTGCTTCCTGATGAAGCCCCCCTAGAAACCGAACAATTCTATATTTCAAAACAACACTGAAAACATCTGCCTGGGTTTCACCAGAGTATTCCCGGTCCCCGAGTGGCTTAAGCATGATGCTATGCGCCGACACGAAGTGTCAAGAGTTACTAACCGCCGAAGTAACAATTTTAATTTTATGTGTCAATCGTTTGTTCCCTATTCCTAAGGGCAAATAATCTACACAGAATTAGTTTCTTCAGCGGGGCAGCGAGTATTCATCATACTCTCGCGTTAAACGCAAGTGGTCTAAGTAAAACGTCAAAACCGTAACGATATCCAAGAGTTTGACGCAAGCGTCTGCAGCTTTATTTCAGTTTCTAGCGGGAAATGTCGATCCGTTCTCTAGGGAAGGACGGACTTTTCATGAGCCCGACTCAGAACAAGGTTTTAGCAGTAATTTCAATCACCTGCGCAATTTCAGGATGCGCCCATAGAGGGGAGCTCGCGTCCGATTCGACCGAAAAGAATCGAAACCGGGCGCCCGCGTCCCTGGAAACCGGCCTTTCCGACGATGCGAATCGTCCCATCACCGGTCCGCGGTCGATTCCGACATCGGCCCAGGTGAATGCAACCGCGAGTTATCACTTCGCAATGGCCCAGGCGTATTCCACCGAAGGAAATCCCGATCGCGCGATCGAGGAGTACAAACTCACGCTCATGTACGATCCGAAAGCTGCGCTCGTCTACGCGCGACTCGCGACCGAATACATTAAAAAAGGAATGCTCTCGACCGCGATGGATACCTGTAAGCAGGCGATCACGATTGATCCGAATGCATCCGACGCTCGGATGATTCTCGCTAACCTCTATACGAATTCACAGCAAGGGGGAGAGGCGATTGAACACTTCGATGCCGTTCTAAAAGCCGATCCGACCCACGAAGAAGCGGCGGTTTATAAGGCCCAGGCTTTACTCGACCTCGGGAAGCAAAAAGAAGCCGTTACCGCGATGAAAAAGTTCGTGAAGGAAAATCCGGACTCGGCGCTCGGTTGGTATTATCTCGGCCGCACCTACCACAAGAGCGAGAAATACGAAGACGCCGAAAAAGCTTACCGTAAAGCGATCGACGTAAAACCTTCGTTCACCCAAGCCATGCTCTCCCTCGGCTTCATGTTCGAGGAGCAAAAGAAAAACTCCCGCGCCATCCAAGTCTATAAGGAAGTTTACGACGATTCCCAGGACCTGAACGCCGCGACTCGAATCGCGACGATTTACCTGAAAGAAGAGAAGTATACCCTGGCGATCCCGTTCCTCGAAGCGATCGAGGCGATGGATCCGACCGATATGAACACCCAGGTGAAGCTTGGGCTCGTTTATATGGAAACGAAGTCTTTCTTGAAGGCGATCGGGGTTTTCACCCGGCTGCTCGAAAAGAATCCGGACTCCGACCGCATCCGCTTTTACTTGGGTTCTCTCTACGAGGAGCAGAACCAAAACGCGCAGGCCGTCGCCGAATACCGAAAAATTCCGTCTACTTCGAAGATGTATACGGACTCCGTCCTCCATACGGCTAATCTCCTAAAGACAGATGGTAAGATCGCCGACGCTCGCCTCGAATTAAACACGGCAATTTCGAAGCAACCCCAGATTCCGAACTTCTACGTGTTCCTCGCGAGTATCGAAGAAGACGCGAACGAAGTTCCGGGTGCAATTAAAAC
>JANXTV010000544.1 GCA_025352185.1 Oligoflexia bacterium | reverse complement strand
TGCGGACTTTAATCCGGAAACGGTTACGCCGGAGCGGAGTGTGCTCTCGGTGAATCCCGCTATCGCGCTGCCCTTCGGGATGGGCCCCATCCAAAACGCCGGAATTAGTGCCGGATCGGCGGCCTACGTGCAGACGAGTCTCGGGGTCGATGTCATTCGGAAGAACGGTAAGCTCGGATCGGCGGACCTCCTCCCGCCGAAGATCTACGAAGTGACTCGCGAAGGCGCGACCGTAATGCTCGAACCGCCGAATGCCAAAGTCGGTGATCGTTTCCATTTCCGGTTCCACTTCGACCAGGGAGAGAAGCGCTCCGAATGCCTCATGGAATGGGAGCTGCTCCAGATCGAAATGGCGTTTGAGAACCAGCTTCTCGCAACCGGAAATTTTATCTCGGGCGATTTCGGTCCGCTCGATCACGTTCTTGGGAAAGTCGAAGAGCGCCGAAAAGAACTTCGTGATTTTTACGAAGCGGCGAAGGGGTAACGTTCAGCCGGGTGGCCTCCGGTGGTCAGTGCCGATCGACGTGCCACTCACGTTCCGTGGTTTCCACGTCGGCGATCACTTCGAGTGAGATCCGGCCGACTTCGCGCCCATCGGTCGTCTCGATTTGGACGCGGTACTCTCCCGGTTGGTAATTAGATTTTACGGTGTAGCCGCGGAAACCTTCTTCGCGTCCTCCCGATACCGAAATCGGGATCAGGTCGACCTTCTGCCATCCGTGCGTCCCCCGGAGTTGCCAGCGGACGAAAAGCTGGTCTCGGAAGCCGCGAGGGGCGAAAACTTGGACGTAAGCATTTATCGAGTCACCGGGCCGGGCGTAGAACGTCTGATCGCCGCGTTCCCAGAATCTCCACCATGGGCGCGAGTACTTCACGACGAACTCGCCATTCTCCTTCGAGATTTCGTGGAAAATTCCGATGTACTTCAACGAAAGGGGAATCGGCGGAATAATCTGGAGGAGGTAAAAGAGGAGAAAAGCGGTTAGCACTCCGTAACCCGAGCCGAGGAGCTTCCGCTGGATTGAGCGTTTCACTTCGAGGGGCACCGCGCGCTTCTCGCTCATTCGGTTTATGAGACCGTAAAGCGCCCAGATGAATCCGTTCGATACGACGAGGGCCAGAATAAAGGAAACGAGCCCGATATAGCCGACGAGCATCGGAATGATATAGAGCCAGAACGACGTCAGGCAGAGGAAGTAGAGAACGAGCTTCAGGAGCGTTTGGTGCCGCGGAATTTTTACGAACTCGTTCGCCACGAGTAACCCGGCGACCAAGAACATAAATCCAATCGAAACGAGTAGGGAGGAACTCTTGAAATAGAAAAACGCGTAAACGTTCAACAGGGTTCCGAGGAGGAACTGCGTCAGGTGGGCGTGGTATTTCCAGTACCGCTTATATTTCTCGGGAACTTCGAAGAGGGCATAATCTTCGAGGATTCCGCACGCAAGCAGAAGCGTGAGCAGCGTCAGGTAGAGCGCCTGGTGGAGGACCTGGAGTAATGTATCCGGACGATGGAGGAGCAGAACATCGAAGATGAACCCGCCGAAGAAAAATCCGACCGGCGTCCACGGATGTTCCTTAACCTTCTTAAACCAAGCCGCTTCCATGAGCCCCTTTACGAATCGCTTCGGTGCGTGGCACGAGCGGTGGGTGGGAAGCGAAGAGGGCAGTGAAGAGCGGGTGCTGAACGAGGATCGACAGGTTCTCGTTATAGAGGTGCCGAAGTCCGCGAATCAGCGCTTCTCCGTCTCCGTACGTTTCGAGCGAAAAACGGTCGGCCGCGTATTCGTTCACGCGGGAAAAATAGTTCGCCGCGAACGAGGTAAAGAAACCGAGCTTTCCGAGAATCATCACCGCGAGCGGCAGTCCGTAGGCAGCGTGCGGAGGGAAGATTTGGAACGCGAGGTAAAGCTCCGGCGACTCAAGAATTCGCTGCGCGAGGAAGAGCACGCCCGCCGAAATCGCGGTCGAGACGAGGGTTCCCTTCCAAATATGCCCGAGGCGAAAATGTCCGGCCTCGTGGGCGGTGATCGCGACGATTTCGGCGATGAGTTCCTGCTTCCGGGCGGGAGTCGTCTCCGCGGCTTCGATTTTCGCGATCATCGTATCGAAGAGCACGAGTCGACGGAATCGACCGAATCCGGTGAAAAACGCGTTCGTTTTCGTCGAACGCTTCGAGGCGTCACAGACCCAGACGCCGTTTAATTTAAACGTTTGTTTCGAGACGTAGGCCTCGATCGCGGTTTTTAACGCTCCGTCGGGGAGCGGGGTGAGTTTAAGAAAAAGCGGGAGAATCGCAATCGGGGCGAGGAAGAGGAGGAGGAATTGGAATGCGGTATATCCCGTCCAAATCCAGAGCCACGCGCGGTCTCCGCCCGTTTCGAGCATCCAGATCGCAAACGCGAGAATCGGCGAAAGAATGAGGGCACCGAGAATGAGGCCCTTTAATCGATCGAGAAAGAATGTTCCCTTCGTCGTCCGGTTAAATCCGTAACGGGCCTCGATTCCGAACGTCGACTGCCAGTTAAAGGGAAGGTCGAGGAGACTCTTTAAACCGGTGAGGATCCCGATAAAAATCAGAGAGCGTAACCACGCGGCACTCGCCACGCGTTCCGCGTATTCCACCGCCGCGGCGTATCCGCCGAATGCGAGGAATGCAATGAAGGCGACGAGACCGATCGTTTCCGAGACCCACGTCAGTCGCGTGCGTTCACCGAGGTAAGCGAGGGCCTTCTCGTGCTCGTCCGGACTCTGAATTTTCGAGAGACTCTCAGGATAGGGGAGGGACGCAGTTTTATACTGCGCGAACTCGGCGATTCGCTGGATGAGGAAAACACCGACCCAGAGGCCGACGAGGATCTGAAAAAGCGTAGTAGAGTCGAAACTCATCGTTTTAGATCGCGCTTCGTATAACCCGTGTAGATCTGGCGAGGGCGACCGATTTTCGTGGTACCGCCGTCGACCATTTCTTTCCACTGAGCGATCCAGCCGGGCATGCGACCGAGCGCAAACATCGGCGTGAACATCTCCGTCGGAATATTCAGGGCGCTATAGATGATGCCCGAATAGAAGTCGACGTTCGGATAGAGCTTCTTCTCGATGAAGTAGGAATCCTTCAGCGCGGCCTCTTCGAGTTTCTTCGCGATATCGAGGAGGGGATTATTAATTCCCATTTTCGCCAGAACCTGATCGCACGCCTTTTTAATAATTTTCGCCCGGGGATCGAAGTTTTTATAAACGCGGTGGCCGAAGCCCATGAGCTTAAAGTTCGACGTTTTATCTTTCGCCGAAGCGACGGCTTTATTAACATCGCCGCCGTCCTTCTCGATCGCCCGGAGCATTTCCATCACGGCCTGGTTCGCACCCCCGTGGAGCGGGCCCCAGAGTGCGGTGATCCCGGCGGCTACGGACGCGTAGAGATTCGCGGCCGAAGATCCGACGAGACGGACCGTCGACGTCGAGCAGTTCTGCTCGTGATCGGCGTGCAGGATTAACAGGAGGTTCATCGCCGCCGTGATTTCCTTCGGCACGACGTAGCTATCGTCCTTCGCGAACATCATGTGCATGAAGTTCGAGCAGTAATCGAGACCCGGTTTCGGTCCGACGCGTTTTTCACCCTTACCGTGACGGTAGGCGTACGCGCAGAGGACGGGGAACTTCGCGATTAAGCGGAGAATATTTTTCTTCGTCTGGTCTTTATTCGCGGGATCGAGTTCGTTTGGATAAAGGGTCGAGAGTCCGACCGTCGCCGCCGTAAGCATCGCCATGGGATGCGCGCTCTTCGG
>JANXTV010000531.1 GCA_025352185.1 Oligoflexia bacterium | reverse complement strand
TTTTTACAACGCCGCGCTTCGGCTCCACCCGAATAAAGAAATGCTAGCAGGATGAAAATATAAACGGTTCGAAAGGGTCTCAAATTCACCTAAGGCCCCGTGAGCGGCGACTCACCCGATGCAAGCCATTGCTTACATTCGTCCTTAATTCCCTGGATGTAGAGTTTTGCTCTCTGAATAATTTTTAGGACCTCAGGCTTAAGCAGCCCCGCGGTCTCTTTGCCACTTCCAGCAGTAATCATTTTACGAATTTGCGTGGAAGACGTGACGAAATTGCGCATTCGCGCGGCATTCAGAACGGGTGCTTTCCCAAGCATCGCCGGGAGAACTACTCCTTCACTCCGCGGATTCACGATAAATTCGGATACAAACGGGTTCCACTTCTGGGACTGCCTTAACCGCTCGAAACTATCGTCGCCCATGATCTGTATCAGTTCGGAGGTTGGATTCTTCTGATGAAAGGTATTAAGCACCCCGTTCATATCATTTAATCGAAACGCATTTTCAAGGTCAGCGTCTGCGACCAAGATGTGGTCGTTTTCACTAAACGCCGCCTTCGTCATCTCCTTGCGAAGTTCGTACGGAGTGACGTTCGACTTATGATCAGAGGTTAAATTAGCGACGACGTAAATTTGGTCGAGTTGGTACGCTTCCATGACCCGCGTAAGAAACTCTTCGTGTCCCCGGTGCGGAGGGTCGAAAGTCCCCGAAAATACGGCAATCCGCGGGGTTTGTTTCAAATGCGCCCCGACCCGGCGCTCGAGGCCGAGATCTACGAGGGCATCTATCCCATTAAAAATAGGCTCCGAAATTTCATTCAGGGACTTACCCGTCCGAATTGCCTCGAGAGCGGGAGCTTCGTAGAGATCGTAAAATCCCCTTCCCGGCGGTAGGCGCTTCTGCGCCCCGATCATTTCGGCGCGCGCAACCCATTCCTTCGTTTTATCCGGTGTGGGAGCGAGCTTCTGGAGAAGATCTTCCATAAATTCTCCGAATTCAGTCGCATCACTGCCGAGAGTCCCCTTTCCCGGGGTCGCCCAAGCCGCTTTACTTTTGAAAATTGGAGTCCAGTCGATTTTTTTCTTAGTGAAAAAACCACCTTTTGCCTCGGCGGTGAGCTGCCACTCGACCGCTTGGCGAAGAATTTCTCGTGGCTCGTAGGCAGCCGCTTTCGCGACGCGATCGCCGCCGAGGTCTACTTTTTTCTTACCGAGGGTTTCGTGAATTCGCTTCATGAGCGAAAAGAAGCGATCGCGTAACTTAACCGGTACTTTCGCGATGGACGGTTCGTCGAGCCCGAGGCGGTGGAGCCATTGATTCGTTAATTCGGCCTTAAACACCCTACGAAAAGTTTTCTTCGCCGTGACGACATCGCTTCCCTCTATGGGATACTTCGCTTCCTGCGCATAGTAATAAATATCGTTTACGTAGGTCTCCAGTTGTTCCGTCTGCTTTTCGAGCTTTAACTGATCAAACAGGTAGCTGTACTCCGTGTGGTGGGAGTCGAGGTACCGAAAAGTTCCGAGGTCGATCGTCGCCGCACGAGTCGTACGATTTCCAGCGGTCGGAGAAGCATGAACCGCGTGCAGGTCGTAGTAACGTGCTGCTTCGCGCGCCATATTCTCCGAAAACTCATTTAAGTACTGATTCACCAGTTCCTTATCTAGTTTTTTTGAGAGCGGCAGTCCGAGATCACGCTTGATCGCGTATTCAAAAATCTTCTTAAAGTTTTTAGGTTCATCGGCGAAGTACCGATAGTGGGCAATGCGCGTTTGTGTTCCCACGCGAATCGTCATCGAAGCCTTCGCCGTCAGCTTCGTGTGCTTATCCATCTTAAGCATGGGTAGCTCGATCACCGCGAGATCACCCACCGTATCGAGCTGATTACGGAGATTAATTTCACTCATGGTAAAGCTGTGAACGGCTTCTTCGGTACTCTGCAGGCCGTCTTTATGGAGGGGGTCACTGTGATTTAGCCAGGCGAGTGGAGTCTGTCCCACCCCCTTCGCGGTAAAATCGACGTAAAGGATACGTCCATCCTTCATCGGTATTTTTATTTCGCCGGTCCAAAATGCCCGGCCGTCTCCGAGCGCTTCGCCCACGGCTTTACTGTTACTATCCTGATAACGGGTGGCCAAAAATTTACGTTCGGAGGGCTCACCCTCCTTCGCAACGGTCCATGCAAAGTGATCGAGGATTAGTTTCTCCAGGGCGCCCGGATCTTCTGGAACTTCGAGTCCGAGACGAGTTGCGAGCTCATGATTAAAGAGAATGAGTCGCGCGCCTTCAACCCGTTTCACCGGTACGTCCACCCAAAAGTCAGAGCCGAGGGACCGCATCGAATGATTTCCGGATGCCGCTTCATCCCAGCCATCCTTCGGACCCGCGTGGGCCGAAACCGTGATGAAAATGAATGAAATCAGAAATGGATTTACGAGTTTACGGAAGGATGGGAGACACAATCGCATGTTCTCGTTTCGGAGTACGGGATTAGAAAGTTAAGGCGGTATCCCGTTTTTAGAAGCGTCATGAATCTGACGCCCTTCCCGAAGTTCGGGGTAACCGAGTTGTAGCTCAGCCCTGCACGGTAATTGTGGAGGCCTGCACGGTAAACTAGTTCCGGCCACCCATCGAGACGACGGCCGCGGCAAAATAGTCGGCGATGAACTCGTCGTGAATCCCGAAATGATGGGCCATCTCGTGGGCCAGTATCCACGCCAGGTCTAACGTATCGGTCACCATTCCGCACACGACGGGATTAAAATAAATCGGCTGCCCGCGGGCGGGCTTCGTTTGGGCACAAGAATCGAGGGTTTTATTCGAAACAAAAGCCGACTTTTCGAGTTCAGCTAAGATCTCGGCATACGGAAATTCCCGGTCCTGGGAAATACCGGGCTCGAGTCCGCCGGGAATTTCGACGGCCGCCGGGAGGCAGTAGTTTCCGCACTTGGAATCTCCACTCCCCATTCGTTTCGTAAGATTCATCGAGATGACCCGGCGAGCTTCCACCATATTCGATGCGAGTGAGGCGGCGTCTTTCCAGAATCCGGGCTGGAGTGAGATATAATTTTCGGCGTCCGAAGGCTGGCGCACTCCGATGTTTCGGAACGCACATTCATTCACGTTTTTCACGAGTCGCATGAAGATGGCCAGAT
>JANXTV010000444.1 GCA_025352185.1 Oligoflexia bacterium | reverse complement strand
GAGTCCGGTTGGTATTTACGGGATCGAATTCGGCAACGAAATTACTCTGCGGGACCTTTAAGCCGGGATCGTATTCGCGCCACGTTTCTTCGCATCTCGGGATATTTAATTCGGCTGAGGGCTGAAAATTTAGCGCGGGCGAGGTACTCGGTTTCCTGTTCGGTTTCGAGCGCCTTCCAGTCGGTGACGAGTGCGACGTCTCGGTCGTCGGTTGGCCAGGTTTCGGCCATGCGGAGGGGCTTTGCATTAAAAGGGCATACTTCTTGGCAAATATCGCAGCCCGCAACCCAGGCCCCCATTTTTTCAGACTGTTCTTTAATTTCGCGGGGCCATTCTCCACGCTTTTCGAGGGTCAGGTAAGAGATGCACTTCCGGGAGTCGAGCGAGCCGGGCGCGACGAAGGCTTCCGTAGGACAGGCGCCTAAACACGCCGTACAATTTCCACAGTAACTCGGGAGTGGAGCCGGAGCCCGGCCCGTTTTTCGGTCGAGGAGAATAACGCCCAGGAATAGGTAGCTCCCGAATTTTGGGTGGATCAGAACCGTATTTTTACCGATCCAGCCGAGCCCACAGATCGCCGCCCACGAACGCTCGAGTACGGCACTGGTGTCGACGCAGATTTTCCAACTCGCTCCGAGGGGCGCGGCCCACTTCTCGATCACGGGAGTGAGGAGAGCGGGAAGGTGCTTATGATAGTCCGGGCCTTCGAGGTACCGGGCGTAACGCGGCTCGGAGTTTTCCGCCGCGCGCGGGTTTCTTCGGTACGGAATCGCGACGACGACGACGGACTCGGCTCCCGCTAAGACGAGTCGAGGGTCTTTTCGTCGGTCGGCTCCGCGAACGAGGTATTGCATTTCTCCGTGGTAACCCCGCGTGAGCCATTCATCGTAACGGTCAGCATGCGGGCGAAAGGCGGTTTCGGCTAGATCAAGATCCACGGCCCCTACGAGGGGGAAGCCGACTTCCCGGATCGAGCTGAAGAGCGCTTCCAGTGTTTCGGAAGTGAGTGGGAGGGAGTTAGGCGTCCTCTCGGTAGGCACAGAGACCTCCCTCGAGTGAACGGAGTTTTTCGAAACCGAGAGACTGGAGTCCCATAAGGGCATGCATCGACCGGACTCCGTGCGCGCAGTAGATGACGATATCTGAATCGGGATCGAGTTCAGAGTTCGCGCGCGACATGAGGTCTCCGAGGGGGATTAGCTTACACCCCTCGAGTCGATCTTCATCGAACTCTTCTTGTTCCCGTACGTCGAGTAAGACGATCGAACCGGGTGCGGTCGTGAGAATCGATTTCAGTTTTTTCGATTCGATAATGAAATCAGAAAAATTCATGGATCGGGTGCCTCAGAATTAATGAGCGGCGCGGGCGTCCGGACGTTCGACGGGAATTACGGTCTTAAGGCCGGCCGTCGCCGCCTGGGCGAGCGACATTCCCTTCGAAACGATGCGCAGGGCTTTACCCACCAGGTCGTGCGGCATCGCCTCGACGATTTCCACTTCGATGAAATCGCCAGGTTTTAGGTCTTCGGCTTCAAACCCGAGGTAGGAAACATCGTTAATCAGGACCCGTCCGTCGATTTCGGCGGCTTGGGTCGGGAGTCGGCCCTGGAGCAAGAGTTCAGATTCTTCGCTCGAGCCCTCGAGCATGATCGAAAACTTCTGGCCGACGTATTTCTCGTTTCGGTCGAGGGACTGCTTTTGCAGAATTTCGATCAGTTTCTTAGATCGGCGCCGTTTCGTCGAGGCGTGAATCTGGCCGTCCATTTCGCCCGCCTTCGTTCCTTCTTCCTTCGAAAAGCGAAATACGCCGACGTGATCGAGTTTAAGCATTTCCAGATCCCGGCAAAGTTCTTCGAACTCAGCTTCGGTTTCTCCCGGGAAAGCGACGATTACCGACGTACGAAACACGAGGCCCGGGATTTTATCGCGTAATTTTCCGAGCAGAGAAAAGAGTTTCGCCTTCGTCAGTCGCCGATTCATCGATCGTAGGACTCGGTCGTTCGTATGTTGGATCGGCATATCGAGGTACTTCACGATTTTCGGTTCGCGGGCGATCACTTCGATGAGTTCATCCGAAAACTCGTCGGGATAGACGTAGTGGAGGCGAATCCATTCGATGCCTTCGATTTTACAGAGCGCCGGGAGGAGGTCTTCGAGGTTATCTTTATATTTCCCGTCAATCCCGTAATGGGTGAGATCCTGCGCTACGAGGTTCAGTTCTCGGACCCCGCGGGATGCGAGGAGCGTCGCTTCTTCCACGAGGGAAGCGATGGACCGGGACCGAACATCTCCCCGCAGAGTGGGGATAATGCAGAAGGCACAGCGGCGGTTACAGCCTTCGGATAATTTTAGAAATGCGGAATAAATCGGCCCGGTGTGGACCCGGGGATCCTTTTCCGAATGAATGAACGCCGGCTGGTCGATGTACGAACGTTTCGGCAGTGGAGCGCCCAGCGCCAGCGCCTTCCCGTGGGCATCGAGGAGCTCGGTGATTCGGTGGTACTGTCCCGTGCCGATAAACATGTCGACTTCGGGCATCTCGGTTTCGAGTTGTTTATGGTAGCGCTGCGGGAGGCATCCCGAGGCCACGAGGACCTTACACTTAGCCGTTTCCTTATAGTCGGACATTTCGAGAATCGTTTCGATCGACTCTTCCTTCGATGCCTCGATAAAGGAGCACGTATTTACGATAATGACTTCGGCTTCCTCCGGAGTCTGGGTGATCGTATAACGATCTTTCTGAAGCATCCCAAGCATCACCTGGGAATCGACTAAATTTTTCGGACATCCGAGCGACACGAAATAGACGGGTGCTTTCGAATTTTCGGTAGCGGGTGCGACTTCATTTTTCATAAGTACTTCTCTTTTAGTTCGGAAATTAATCTCGGAAATTTCCGAATTCCATCGCCACTTTAATTAGGTCTTGTTTCGCGCGGAGGTGGGCGATGGCTTCTTGGAGGTCGTCCCGCGACTTACCGGTGACTCGAACTTTTTCGTCCTGGATTTGCGCTTGGACTTTTAATTTCGAATCCTTAATCGACGCTACGATTTCTTTTCCTTTTTCTTTCGAAATTCCGGCCATCACGATCACGAGTTGGCGCACGCTTCCGCCGAATGCAGGTTCCGGATCTTTATACTCAAGGGAGAGTAGAGAGATGCCCCGCTTAATGAGTTTAGAGCCGAGAATATCTTTTAGCGCGTCGAGTTTCGCTTCTTCGGCCACCCAGAGGGTCATCGTCTTCGCTTTTTCGTCGACCTTGATTTCGGTTTTAATGCCTTTGAAATCATACCGGGACAGCAGTTCTTTATTCGCCTGGTTTACGGCGTTATCGAGTTCCTGCCAGTTCATTTCGGACGAGACATCAAAAGACGGCATACGACGGGGAGGGTCCTTTCGTAGGGGGATCGGTTAGGATTGACATGATGTGTATAAAAGAGGGAGCGCGGGGGAGCAAGGTGAAAAGTAGAGTGTTCCCGAACTCGTGTTTCGGTGCCTTTTCGGACTGAAATCCAGGGCGGAAAAGCTCTTGGCGCCCCGGAACGACACGAAGCGATATATTGGTATTGCGCATTGCGCTGGGTTTAAGTTAGGACCCCGTCATCCCCACTGTGTATGGAAACGAAAATGACAACCCAAAGTGCTGTTTTAGGTCTCGCCTTCGCCCTCGGTATCGTAATGATTTCGGGGGATTCCCACGCCTCGGATTCCTCGTTGCGAGTCACCGGTAAAAT
>JANXTV010000412.1 GCA_025352185.1 Oligoflexia bacterium | reverse complement strand
TTTTTACGCGAAAGTTTTCCGTAGTTAGGAAAATTTTCGATCGAGAAAAAGACTTCCTTCGCTCCCGGCTCCGACCCGGCCGGCGGTTCCGCGACGTACGCTTTTCCATTCGCAATGATTTTAGAAATCATCGCGATAATTTCGGCGATGTGACCGGATACCGTCGTTTTCTGGGTCGGCTCGAGCATTCCCGCCGCCGCATAATCCCGCTCGACTTCGCCCGTATATTTCTTCGCGAGCGCCTCGGCCGTCATGCCTTCGGCCTTCGCTTGATTAATGATCTTATCGTCGACGTCCGTATAGTTACGAACGTAATTCACGGCGTACCCAAATTTCGTCAGCGCGCGGTAAAAAAGGTCCGCCGTCATCGCCGCCCGTAAATTCCCGACGTGAATATTCCCGTAGACCGTCGGTCCGCAGGAATAAAAACGAACTTTCCCCGGCTCGATCGTGGAGAAAACTTCCTTCTTTCCGCCGAGAGAGTTCGTAACCCGAATTTCTGGAATCGCCATGAAGAAACCTTTACCTTCGGAAGCCGAACCGTTCGGCCGTTCGTGGACTAAGCGTTTATCTGAGACTTAATCGCCGCCATCCGTTCGAGCAGCGCTTTCTTTCCGAGGAGAGGAATCACTTTTTTCAATTCCGGCCCGTGGGTCTTCCCCGTCACCGCCGCCCGAATCGTCATGAACAGTCCTTTACCCTTGGCGCCCGTTTTCGTACCGACCGCTTTTTGCATGAGGTCGACCTGTTCGGCCGAGATCACTTCGGGAAAGGCCGCGACTTCGGTTTCGAGGGCGGCGCACACGGCGAGATTTACCGGATCAACCAGCATCGATTTTGCCGCCTCTTCGATCGACGGCGCCCCTTTAAACAAGGCTGCCGCGGCCGGAAGATCTCCGAGCGTCCCGCATTCGCCCCGAATCGTTTCAACGATTCCGGTAAACCACGCATCGCCTTTCGTCTGCATCAATTCCGACCAGCCCGCTTTTTCAAAAAACGGACGCGCGCGCTTCGCGATTTCGGCGAGCGGCATGCTCCGTATATACTGCCCGTTCATCCAAAGAAGTTTCTGCACATCGAAAACGGCCGGCGCCTTATGGAGCCCGTCCATTCCGAAATAAGAAATCATTTCTTCCATCGTAAAAATCTCCGGATGTCCGGAAGAAGGCTTAATGTCGCTGCCCGGGTTCCATCCGAGGAGGGCCAGGAAGTTTAACAGCGCTTCCGGTAAATACCCGTTCCCGAGGTACTCCATCACGGAAGAATCGCCGTTTCGTTTCGAAAGTTTTTGGCGATCGCTCCCGAGCACCATCGCCGTATGCGCAAACACGGGAAGTTCCCATTTAAACGCATCGTAAATTTGGAGCTGCCGCGCGGTATTCGAAAGGTGGTCGTCTCCGCGAATGACGTGGGTCATGCCCATCTCGTGATCGTCGATCACGCAGCAGAAGTTATAAACCGGCATTCCGATTCCATCTGCGATTTCTTTTTCGTTCGGGCGAGGAGTTCGGGTGATAAAAAAGTCGCCCACGACGTCGGGCGGAAAACGCACGTCGCCCTTCACTTGGTCCTTCAGTAAATATTCCTTCGAAAAGGCGCGGAAACGGATTCCTGCGCGCTCGCCTTTCGCCCAACGGCCTTTCGACTCGCTCACCGGAATCTTCGAGCACGTGCCGTCATAGACGGGAGGACGACCGAGCTTCATCGCGAGTTCGCGTTTTTGCGTTAGGATCTCGTCCGGGCAGAAGCAGTAGTAGGCCATATCGCGGTCGAGGAGTTCCTTCGCGTATTTCCCGTAGATCGCGAGGCGTTCGCTTTGGCGGTAAGGCGGGAAAGGTCCGCCGATTTGCGGAGACTCATCGGGCTTCATCCCGAGCGAATCGACATCCGCGATGAGCATCGTTTCGTATTCGGGTTTTGAACGCTCCTGGTCCGTATCTTCGATCCGGAGGATGAGTTTCCCCCCCTGTTTTTTTGCGTAAAGGTAGTTAAAGAGCATCGCCCGGGCCCCCCCGACGTGAAGGTAACCAGTGGGAGACGGGGCGAATCGAACGCGGACGGGTTTTAAAGTCATGTGCGTGAGCGTAAACCTTCACGTTTGAGGAATAAAGTGCTGATTACGCTTAAGAAATGGGTTCCCGAGTTTTACCGGGCTATCGTGGAGCGTCACGACGGCGTTGCGCCGACCGGGCGGCTAAGAGGGCCTGCGCCCGATGAGTCCGGTCCTCCGAAGGCCACCCCGTCGAATCCCGACGAATGCCCCGAAACTCGGTCGTTACTTTCCGCGACGCGGGGTTAAACTCCACCGAAAGGACTAAACCCTCCGGCTCAAATCCATTTTTCGCCCGCGGGATCGGAAAAATGAAATCTCCCAGCGAATAGGCCACTGGCACCCCTCGGTAGCTTTCGACTTCCCGAAGCACGTGGGGTCCGGACCCGACGACCACGTCCGCCCCCGCATCGACTACGGCGTGCGCAAACTTCGCGACATCTCCCCGATTCTCGTTTTGAAAAAACTCCAACCGACGGGGCACGCGGGTGGCAGTCCGCCCCTCGGCGCCCCCGTGAAAATAGACGACGATAAAATCCGCGCTCTCTCGCTCGGAACGAACGAGTTTTCTAGCCGATTCGAGATCGAGCGTGGAATTAAAATGGGGGGAAGAATGAAAAGCGAGAATCGAGACTCGGACGCCACGGATAGTTACCCGCGAAACCTGACCGGGAAGTCCCGAAGTGAGAATCCCGAGCGCGCCGAGAGCCGCCTGGGTCG
>JANXTV010000363.1 GCA_025352185.1 Oligoflexia bacterium | reverse complement strand
CAACTTTAAATGGGAACGCATAGATTACTCCTCTTTTTCATTTCCTCTCGACTGAATGATCCTCATTCGCCGAGAGCTCTCTCCCTTAACTAAAGCAAAGCCTTTGCCAACTTAACGCGACGCGTATCGTGGTCCTAAGTTCAATTATTTCAATACCTTAGCGATTCTCGCTTCCCTGGGTCGCGCGCGACTGTGTGTGGGCTATGCACCCCTGTCTAGAAATTGGTCAGATCTTGCTTGGCCCAGATTCGGAGGTTAGGCTCCTCCTCTCTACTCTATTCACTTTGGCAACCCCGCTCCGGAGGAACGATGCAGTTCAAACCCGCCGATCGATTTGGAATCTGGAGAGTGATCCAGCCGCGCGGAGCGCTCCCCCAACAGGCCGAAACGATCGACCCGTCTCTCCCCATTGCCGAAGACGAACTCCTCATCGAAGTCGAGTGCCTGAATATTGATTCGGCGTCGTTTCACCAAATCTCGGAAGTAAACCATGGCGATCTCGCGAAAATTGAACGCCACATCCTGGACCTCGTCGACCGCAGGGGGAAACACCATAATCCGGTAACCGGTTCGGGCGGGATGCTCATCGGGCGGGTGACCCACGTCGGACCGAAGTTTCCGGTCGCCGAAAAACCGGTGAAAGCGGGAGACCGCATTGCCACCCTCGTTTCACTTTCGCTCACTCCCCTCTCGATCCGGAAGATTAAAGCGATCCATCCGAAAATTGATCGCATCGATATTGAAGGCCACGCCGTTTTATTTGCCACCGGCCTCTTCGCGCGAATCCCGAGCGATATACCGGATAAGGTCGCACTCGCCGTACTCGACGTCGCCGGGGCGCCGGCCCAAACCCGTACGCTCGTGAAGTCGAACGATACGGTCGTCGTCGTGGGTGGGGGCGGAAAATCGGGCGTCCTCTGTCTCTATGAAGCGAAAAAAAAACCGGGCGTAAAAACTATCGCCATCGACTACTCACCTTCGGCGATTGCCCACCTAAACCAACTCACTTTCGTCGATCACGTGATTCAGGCCGACGCCAGGAATTCACTCGAAGTTTACGAGAAGGTACGGGCGATCACGGGAGATAAACTTGCCGACGTTGTCATTAACGTCGCTAATATTCCCGACACCGAGATGTCCTGTATTCTCGCGTGCCGACCGAAGGGAATCGTTTATTTCTTTTCCATGGCAACGAGCTTCACCCGCGCGGCACTGGGCGCAGAGGGAGTGGGAGCGGACGTCGATCTCCGCATCGGAAATGGATATACGGCGGGCCATGCGGATCTCAGTTTAAACCTTCTCCGAGAAAGCACCGAACTCCGAAAACTCTTCGAAGAAACTTACGCAGGATAAAATGGCGCACTTAAAACTCGATATCCAGAAAATTTCACGTTGCCGGGAACTCGCCGAGTCGATTTCCATCCCGGTCGAAGAGATGATTAAAGCCCACACGACGATCGCGATCGAACGAACGACCCTGCGGTTAATCGGAGTAAACGGGGCCGTTAAGCGTAACGGGCAGTGGTATCCGGAAGTGAACGCGATCTGCGACGATCTCCATACGGACCTCATCGCATCCGAAAAGGGAAACTTGCCCCTTTCTCGCGGCGTGCTCCACTATTTCGTAAATGGGATGATTCAAAAGAAGATGACCCCGGCCGAACTGGGTAAGGCGGTTGCGGAGAAAAAGGTAAATCTCCTCAAGTTACCCTTCGCACCCGATTCCGAAATTCGCGCGCTGGCGAAATCCCTCTGCGAAAAAGGACGAGACTGGGTTATTTCGTCTAAAAAATACCGAGACGACCTCCGAAAAGAAGTCGGCGATAAATTTGATCCCGAGGGGAAAAACGGACCCCTCCTTTACGTCATCGTAGCAACGGGAAATATTCACGACGACGTTACCCAAGCTCGGGCCGCCGCCCAAGCCGGCGCCGACGCGATCGCCGTCATTCGGTCTACCGCCCAGTCGCTAATCGATTACGTCCCGCACGGGGCCACGACTGAGGGGTTCGGGGGAACCTACGCTACCCAGGAAAATTTTCGAATCATGCGCGAAGCACTCGACGATGAATCGAGGAAACTCGGGCGATATATTCGGCTGACGAATTACTGCTCCGGCCTCTGCATGCCCGAAATCGCCGCGCTCGGGGCGGTAGAACGACTCGATTTCCTCCTGAACGACGCCATGTACGGAATTTTATTCCGCGATATTAACATGAAACGTACGCTGATTGATCAGCATTTTTCTCGTCGGATTATTGCCCTCTCTAAGATCGTGATTCACACGGGGGAAGATAACTACCTTACTACCGCGGACGCCGTCGAAAATGGACACCAGGTACTAGCATCACAGTTTATTAACGAGCGGTTCGCTTTGAACGCTAAGATGACCCCTGATCAGATGGGCCTCGGCCACGCGCAGGAAATGGATCCGGAACATCCGAATGTTTTCCTCCTCGAGATCGCGCGCGCCCAGATGACTCGAGATATTTTTCCGAAATCGCCGATTAAGTTCATGCCGCCGACGCGGCATAAGTGCGGGGATATCTTTTACTCCCATCTCATGGACGCCATGTTTAACTTCGTCGGCGTCCTTACGGGCCAGACGATCCAGCTCCTGGGCATGATGACCGAGGCGATGCACACACCCCTGCTCCAGGACCGATGGATCGCGATTCGAAACGCGAAGTATATCTTTAACGGCGCACGAGAACTCGGGAACGAAATCACCTATAAACCAGGCGGCATGATCGAAAAGTGGGCCGAAAAGGTGCTCAATGAAACGCACGAACTTCTCGAAATGATCGCGAAGAAGGGGATGTTCGGCGCGATCAGTGAACGGGCATTCGCCGAGGTAAAACGAACGGAAACCGGCGGTAAGGGGCTCGACGGCGTCATTCTCCGCGGTCCGAATTACCTCAATCCCTTTTTTGACCTTCTTTAATTTTCCGGAGTACTCGCGATGACCGACCCTAAAAATACCGGCGCAAAAAAAGTCGACTTAAAGAAACTAAAACCGTATGGCGACATTATGGGCGACGGAACGCTCCAGATTTGCTTCACGCTCCCCGTGGAAGCCAGTGCGGAGGCGCGAGAGGCCGCCGTCCAGCTGACCGAAAAGATGGGGCTGGACCAGATTAAGGTCGCCACCATGGAATCCGTCGGGAAAGGGTTCTCGATGTTCGTTATCTACGGAAACCTCCCCCATACGGTGGACTTCACGAAGATCGAAGTGATTAAAGTCGATGCAGAAAAACGGGGCCGGGACGAACTCGACGAAGTGATCAAGACCCATATCGGACGTAAGCTCGTCGTTCTCGGGGCGTGCACCGGTTACGATGCGCATACCGTCGGTATCGACGCGATTATGAATATGAAGGGATTTGCGGGCGACTACGGGCTAGAACGCTACCAGTGGCTCGACGCTCGAAATCTCGGAGCGCAGGTCTTGAATGAGGAGCTCATAAAGCTCGCGATCTCCGAAAAGGCCGATGCGATTCTCGTTTCGAAGGTGGTTACCCAACATAATATTCACATCCGGGACCTGAAGGATCTGATGAGTCGGGCGGCGAAAGCCGGGCTGACCGAAAGGCTAATCTTCGTGGCCGGGGGACCGCGCGTGACCCATCCGCTCGCCCTCGAGTGCGGATTCGACGCGGGCTTCGGCGTGGGGACGAAGCCGTCGGACGTCGCGAGCTACATCGTGGAGGAATTTCTCCGTCGGCGAGAGCGGTACGACGGGATCCCGAATCCGCTGAAGGTCGACGCGGCTCCGACGGAAGCCCGGACTAAAATTTCGAAAGCGGCCCTAAAATCGAAGAAGGGGAACGCCCGGAAGAAACTCACCCGTAAAATCGAAGTAAAGTTCGGAAAAGCGAAGAAGAAGAGTAAAAAGACTTCCCAGGGGCGCAAAGCCAAGAAATAATCCGGTTTAAGCTCATGGCAAAAAAACCCTTAAAAAAAGCGGCCCCAAAGTCCGGGAAAGCAAATAAAGCTAAGCCTAAGTCGTCGGGTTCTAACCATGACTCTAAACTCGTAGGGCGCGAGGAAGAGCTTCGTAAGCTTTCGGTCTGTATCGATGCGAGCCGGAGTGTCCTCCTTGAAGGTCCGGTCGGCGTCGGTAAAACTCACCTCGCGCTGGCGGCCACCCGTTCACGCGGCAGACCCGTATTTCGTATCGACGGAGACAGTCGGTATACGGAACAAAAACTTACCGGGTGGTTCGATCCTCCCGCGGTGATGAAGCGCGGATTTACGAAGGACGCTTTTATCGAGGGTCCCCTCGTCTCCGCGATGAAGGCCGGTGGGATCCTTTTTATCAACGAACTGAATCGGCTTCCCGAAGGAGTACAAAACGTTCTCCTGCCGGCGCTTGACGAAAAAATGGTAGTCATTCCTAAGCTCGGAGCGATCTACGCGGCACCGAACTTCATGGTGGTCGCTACCCAAAATCCAAAAGAATTTGTCGCCACTTCGCACCTTTCCGAGGCGATCCTCGATCGATTTGAACTCATCACGATAGACTACCAAACCGAAGCCGAAGAATTCGCGGTCGTTCACTCCCGACTCGAGGCGAGAATTAATATTTCCTCGGGCGGAGACCTGATCGCGAAAGCATCGATTCGGCTGACTCGAGCTACGCGGAATCATCCGAAAATTCGTCGGGGCGCTTCGATTCGCGCGGCACTCGCCCTTTCCGAGCTGACGGCACTCTTTATGAAAGCGGGAGCGGATTTTCGGTCCGCATTTTTAGACGCGGCGTTGATGGCGTTACCTACTCGGATCGAAATCGATCAGGATAATTCCGGCGGAAAATCGTTACAAGACGAACTCGAGAGTATCCTTTCCGAAATCGCGGACGAGGCGATCTCAAATCTCGATTCACCCCTTTCCGAAAAAAAAAAGAACTGAATAAAAATACCCGGAACGGGCCCGAATCGGCGAAAAATCCGTTCTCCCAGTATCGTTCCGAGGCATCCGACGATGACGAAAAACCCCTATTCTTTCCGCCGGAAGAAATGGGAGATCCGCTCGGGCTTTCCGAAGACGACGTGATGATGGATCTCGCGAGTGCATCCCACTGGGATGTGGCAACTCGTTATCACGAATTTAAGACGAAGCCCTCGGTACAAAAAAATAGGAAACTTGCCGATCAGCTCCGAGCGATCTCCACCCGCGCCGTGCTCGAGAGAGCGCAACGTGTTCTGGGGTCCGTCGTAAGGCCAACCGATCACCGACGAGGCGTCCTCACCGAGTTACCGAGCGATGCCCTACTGCCGGAACTCGATCTGGAGGAGACAATTGAAAATGCTCCCTGG
>JANXTV010000329.1 GCA_025352185.1 Oligoflexia bacterium | reverse complement strand
CGTTCGATCGCAGATCTTCTTTCAAATGAGCCGAGTCGATATACGGATACATAACGGCTTCGTGGTACTCCGGGGAAGCGGAAATTGAGTTACATCCGACGAAAGCCGGGTTGGATCCGTTTCCACCGTCGCAGCTGTGGTCCAGGCCGATGGCGTGTCCGAGCTCGTGGAGGAGAACGGTTTCGAAGATGGTCGGATAGGCGACCATGTTTTGCGGGTTGATGAGAACAACCTGTTTCGAAGTAAAATCGCGGCCCGAACTGCAGCGGACGGTCACGCCGGGATTATTCGACTGAAATCCGAGGGCCGACCAGGTCGCCTGATCGGTCACTTTTACGACTGAGAAAGCCGTGGAAGTTCCTGGAAATCCGCACTCTTCGGACGGATCCGGGGTCGAGGCTGCCGAAAGCTGAAGGGACTGTGTCCGGAAAAGGTTCCGGCCGATTAAACGTCGACCTTCGGCGTTCCAAGTCTCGACGGCCTGCTCGATTTTCGTGATCTGGTCGGAGGAAAAGTTCGAATCGATCGAAATGACCTGGAGCTGAGTGGAATCCATCGGGTTCATGTAGGACTGCCGCTGATCAGAAGCGCCGCAGGCGAGGCCCTCGAACTTAGCGTCCGACTTTTCCTTCGCACAACCGGCGAGGAAGCTTAAGCCGAGAGCTAAACAAACTAAGGTTTTCGAAGGCATCCCCATCACTGCATTTCCCATATAAAGAGTCTGCAATACCTGACTAAATGTGTCAAGCATGACCCACCCCCCTTTAGTACGAATTTTCCTTTGATTTTTCAAGCCCTTATCGCTTTAATCCGGCCGAGGTGAATAAAATGACGACATCCCTTCCGGCGCCCTATGTTTTCCAAGGTAAAATTAAGATCTACTCCGACGGCGCCGATCGGGCCTCCCTCCTCGAAATGAACGGAAACCCGAAAGTCTCCGGACTGACGACGAACCCCTCGCTCATGCGAAAAGCCGGAATCACCGATTACCGCGGGTTCTGTAAAGAGGTCCTCGGCCAGGTCACTGAGAAGCCGATTTCGTTTGAAGTGTTTGCCGATGAGATTTCCGAGATGAAACGCCAGGCGCTCGAGATTAAGACCTGGGGGAAAAACGTCTACGTAAAGATCCCCATCACGAACTCAAAGGGCGAATCGACGCTCTCACTCGTTAAGGAACTCTCCCACGCCGGCGTGAAATTGAACGTGACCGCCCTCTTCACGATCGAACAGGTGAAAGGGACTTGCGACGCGGTAAAAGGCGGCGCACCCGCCCTCGTTTCGGTCTTTGCCGGACGAATCGCCGACAGCGGCGTCGATCCGATGCCGCTCATGCGGACCTCACGGGAACTTTGCCTCGCCGCCGGGAAGGACGTCGAACTCCTCTGGGCCTCTACGCGCGAAGTATATAATATCGTCCAAGCTGAAGAAGCGGGTTGCCACATCATCACCGCTCCCGCCGACATCATTAAAAAAATGGCGGGATTCGGAAAAGATCCGGGCGCGTTAAGTCTCGAAACGGTGCGCACTTTCAAGTCCGATTCTGAGGCCGCAGGCTTTCAGCTTTAAGAAGTTCGCGCTAGACTCACTGAATGAGAAAGGCCTTCTTTCTCACGAGCGGGCCCCCCATGCCGATCGTGGGAGCCCGCCGAATTCGTGATGCCCAAGTCCTCTCCCTGCTTTCGAAAAGAATGCCGGTAGAAGTTCTGTATATTTCCGAACAGAACGAAACCCCGACCGTCCAGCAAGCCGTGCTCGAACGATTCGGAACGAACATTTCGGTATCGGCCCATCCGCTCGATTCCCCGAATCTCGCGACCCGCGCGCTCGATCTCGTCCGCCCGCACTTCGCCCAGGGTTATTCGAAAAGCATCGAATCGATGCTCCGGGCGATGGCGAAACCCGGCGATATCGTCTGGCTCTCTCGCCTCCGGATGGCGAAATATATCGGCGTCGCGCGAAAGCTCGGCTGCCATACCATTCTCGATGAACACCAAATCGAAAGTGACCTCCTCTTCGATAACGCTTTCACCCAGCTCCAGTACTGGCACCAGGGATTAACCGCAGCCCAGTGCGCGCTCTACGAAAAGAAACTGAGCTACGCCGCCGATCTCGTCGTCACCGCATCGCCGATCGACGCCTTCCGCATGCAGAAGCTCGCGCCGCAGTCGAAGACGCAGGTCCTTCCCCACGGGCTCGATACGAAACTCTACGCCCCTACCGAGAGCATCGGCGAAAGCTGCCGTTTAAATCAGCACGGTGAAATCCGGATCGCGTTCATCGGAGACCTCGATTACCGACCAAACTTTAATGCCCTCGAATGGATCCAGTCCGAACTGCTCCCCCGCTTTCGGGCCGCCTTTAAAAATCGAAAGATCCGGATTCAAGTCCATAGCCAAACCCAAAATGCCGATCGACTCGCGGCGCTCTTTCCCGAATTCGAATTTCATTCCTACCGAAAGACCGAAGATCTGATCGAACACCTGCGGTCATCGACGGCCGCGATTTTTCCGCTGCGCTACGGGCGGGGAAATCGCATTCACATCCTCGAGGCACTCGCTTCCGGGATTCCCGTGATCACGACGGGACGCGGAGCCGATGGACTCGTTCTCCGTCCGCTCGACGATATCTGCATCGCGGAAGATGCCGACGATTTTACCTCGCTCGTGATGCGGGTCTGCCGCGACGAAGCTTTCCGGGTTCAGGTCTCCGAACGGGGACTGAAGGCCGTGCAGTTAAAGTACGACTGGGTCCACGCCGAAGCGGCGCTAGATGCAATCCTCGATAAGCTCGGCGTGGAACGTAAGACCGGATAGAAAACTTTTTCCGCGCAACTCACCGGTGCGCACGGCTTCGACTACGAGGTTACTTTCGTTGTGCCCGATTTCTTTTTCATGACGACCATCACTCCGTAGAGTGCGGCAAACACGACGACCCCGGCGACGAACCAAAGTAGTTTCGCCTTCATCACGTGGACGAGTTGCTCCGGTGACTGAAGCAGCTCCGGAGAATCACCGATCACTTTCTCGCCGAACCACGCGAGTATAAAACACCAGATGCCAGCGCCGGTGAGGGTGGCAATCGAAAAAGGGCCGTAAGGTAACCGGAAGATCCCCGCCGGAATCGAGATGAGGTGACGAATCACGGGAAGAAACCGCGCGATAAAAACGCCGATCGCACCGTGCGACTGCATCCACGCATTTGCGAACTCGATTTTCTCCTCCGAGAAAAATGCGAACTTTCCGTAACGACGAACGAAGGGAAGGCCGAGCCACTGCGCGATCCAGTAGGTCGCCGCCGAACCAAAATAACTTCCGAGAGTACCCGCCGCGACGACGCCCCAGAAATTCATACGTCCCTGGGCGGCCCAGAAAGCGGCCGGCGGCATCACGATTTCAGATGGGACGGGAAAGATCGAACTCTCCATCGCCATGAGCGCGAAGATGCCAAGATAACCCCACTGCTCTACCCAGTGGAACCAGGTCGCTAACCATTCATGGAGCATCGATTAGGCGTCTTTCGATCCAGGATTTTTCGGATCCTTCGGGAGCGCAGTATCGTCGTCCGTATTCTTTCCTTCGATTCCCTTTTTAAAAGCGTGCAAGCCCTTACCTAATGCAGAGCCGAGCTCCGGTAGGCGACGTGCATTTAAGAGAAGCACGATAAAGAGAAGGATAACCATGTGCCCAAGACTGAAACCAAACATAGAGTGACCCCCGACGGTGTTTCTAACGTG
>JANXTV010000201.1 GCA_025352185.1 Oligoflexia bacterium | reverse complement strand
GTCCGTGGGCGTCCTTCACGTTCGTTCGGATGTAACTCACCGAGGGCGGGTTCGTGGCGCATCCCCCGAGAATCACGGACATCGAAAGGACAAGGATGGCCGAGACGGAGAGGTGTGCTTTCATGCTTTCCGTTTCGGTGAAAACGGAGTCTTCCTGTAGCGTCAAATAAGTTTCGGGATGAACCCACCCGCATAGGTTCATCCCGAAAAGGTTTCCGCTAGGAGCGGTCGCCCGGTCATGAGTTGCCGGATCGTTCCGGCGGAGGCGATTCCGTGGGGCAGCGCGCCTAGTGAGTGTCTTAATCGGGTCGGTTCTTTAGATTTGCTCGCGGTCCATGGAATGACCGATGGTCGAGAGTTCGTCGTCGCGGCTGGGGAGTTTCGCCTTCAACGATCTGAGTTTCGTGAGGATGGAATCGACTGCGCCCGTGATCCCTTCGGCCGGTAAGTATTCGTAGACTCCCGAAATCACATCGCCGATCGCGTTCCCCGTGGCGACGTTATGGTTTAAAAAGCCGTCGTCAAAAGGACCGGAGCTATGATTATAGCGATAGCCGCCGCCGGGTGCCGCACCTTCGCATTTTACGTAAAGAGCAGGAATCGAATCCGCCGCGGAACCACCGAGAATATAGCCGATCCGGAGTCCGTAATTAAAGCTGCCACCGTGGCTGCTGAATTTTGCCACCGTGAAAACCACTCTCCCGAATAGATCACTCCGTTTTGCTTCGAGCGAGGCGACGGCCTTCTTCACAGTGAGATTTTTCGCGGCACTCTTTACGGCCGCGACGAGGTCGTGCAGTTTTGCGTCGGAGGTAATGTCGGCGAGTTCGCGTTCACGAGTCGCGGGATTCGAGGTCGCGTAGAGGGTCGCGCGGTAAAAGTGGCAGGCATCACTATCCATCGATTTTTGGTCGGACGTATAAACGGTGACGGTCGGTTCACGGAGAGGGGTCGGTTTTGTCGGCGCTGCGAGTGCTGCGGTGGAAGAAATCAGGGCGAGGGCGAGCAGGGGTTTACGATGGATCACAGGATCTCCTTGCAAAAGGGGGCCGATTTAGGTGATTACGCGTCGAGCTATATCTGGGCGCGGCGCACTATGCCCCTGAGAAATAGCGAACGCGTGGACCGGCGATTTACCGCGAGCGACGGCGACGACGCTCTAAAAAGAGCAACGCCCCGAGCGCGAGAACGGAGACGGCGAGTGCCGTCCTCCCGAACCAGTCTCCCCACGCGAGCATGAGGGTCGGAATCGGCTCGATGAGCGGGACTTCGACGTCGAGGATATCGGGTTCGTAGAGTTTCGTTTGGGTCGGGATGCTTCCGTCGGGAAGGACGAGCGCGGAGAATCCGGTATTCGTCGAGCGGAGCTGGGGCACGCGCGTTTCAATACTGCGGAAGGAGGCGAGGTGAAGGTGGTAATACGGGACCCCGTAGGGCCCGAACCACGAGTCGTTCGTGAAATTAAAAATCACGTCGGCTCCGAGCCGGACGGCATCGAGCGTGAAATTCGGGAAGAGGACCTCGTAACAAATCACGGGCTGTGTTTTCATCCCGCCGATTTCACGAATGACCGATCCCGGGCCTTTTCCGAAAAATCCGACCATCGGAAAAAGTTTCCGGAACTGCGGAAATATTTCGAATCCCGGAATGTATTCGCCAAACGGAATCAGGATCGTCTTCGTATACCGAGTATCCACTCCGTCGGGCTTTAGGTAGAAGACGGCGTTATAACTGAGGCCGCGCATATCGCGGTCATATCCTCCGAAGACGAGCGGTACTTTCCGATTCGTCACCCAGGATTCGATCGCCTTATCGCGGGCGAAGTCGTCGGAAGTTTCCGGCGTACGGAACGTCGATGGGTAGGCCGTTTCCGGCCAGAGGAGAACTTCGGGGCGCGGATTATGCTTCAGTGCCTCGTCCGAAAGATCGTAGTAGGCGTTCATCACGCGCTCGGCGGCTTGACGATACCCTTTTTCGGAAGCGAGTTTTTCGATATCGCCGATATTTGCCTGGACCGCGGCGGTGCGCACGAGCTTCCGGGGATGGGCAAGTCGGTCCGTGACCTGGGCGATCCGAAACGTACCGTAACGTTCGGAAGCGAGGACCGCGACCCCCGCGAAGAGCACGATCGGGAGCGAAGTCCTTAGCGCGCCCCAGACCGCGGGTTCGCCGCGATTTCGGAACCGGGTCCAAAACGTAAACACCGCCACGTTCACGAGGAGGAGTAGAAAAGTGAGGAGCGCCGGTCCCCCGATATCGGCGATTTGTTTTAATTTCGGGGCATAAAAAGTGCGTGGCCGAGGGTATCGACGAAGAGTTTCGGCAGCGTCCAGTCGAAGCCCGCGTAGAAGAGGGCGACCGTCAGTCCCAGGCCGAAGACGACGAACGCATTCGGCTTCGCATCGGTAATTTTCCGGAGGAGATACTGCAGGGGGAGTGCGGCGAGGTAGAACTGCGGCTGGGCGACGAGCCCGAAGAGAAATAACGCGATCACGGCGAGGGGCCAGGGAAGTGCACCGAACTGATGCACGACGTAGGCGACCCAGGCGAAAGTCACGACGCTGAAGAGGAAGCAGAGGTAAAGGCTTTGGGTTAAGGCTTCGCGCGCCGACTTCGCACGGACGAGGAAGAAAAACCAGGGAACGAGCGCGATCCCCGCGAGGGGCCAGAGGTCGAGCGGCTCGAACGTGAGAAAGAGGAGCGCCGCCGAAAGCAGGATGTTCCGGTCGGGCAGCGCACGGTGGAGCGATCCGTTCCGAGATTTGTTTTTAGGAGCTGAGCGATTCGCCATTTACCCCCTGATCATGAACGAACTCGGGCGGGAACTCAATGTGAGTGTCCCGCCCGGGCTTATTTAGGGGTAGAAGATGGGAAGACTATTAGCGGGAGATCGCTTCCGAGATCGCCGTCGGACCGCGAGCGATCGAACGGATGATGTCGGTTTCTTTCGACTTCGGCGGAGCGATGCCGAGGGCGAGGAGGGCTTTCTTCGCATTCACGCGTCCACCGGCGGCGACTTTATCTTTCAGCTCGGGGTAGAGGTCGACTGAGTTACGGATGATTTCTTTAACCCGGGCCGGAGTGAGCGTCGGATCGTGCGAAAGGAGGAGAGCGGCGATTCCGGAAACGAAAGCCGTCGCTTGGGAAGTACCGGTCATGAAACCGTAACGTCCGTTCGGGAGGGTCGAGTAGATGTTTTCGCCGGGTGCGGTCACGTCCACTTTCGTTTTTCCCCAGTTCGAGGAACGAATGAGCTTATTATTTATATCCGTCGCCGCCACCGAGATGATGTTCGTCAGGCGGTATGCGGAAGGGTAGTAATAGTTTTCCGGAAGGTCGGTGTCCGAACGTTCGTTACCGGCGGCCGCGACGACGATGATGCCTTTCGCCTCGGCTTTCTTCAGCGCCAGGTATTCTTCTTCGGCGAACTCTGGGCCACCGCCCGAGTAGTTAATCACTTTCGCGCCGCTGTTTTCTGCCCATTCGAGCGCCTTCACCGTGTTCTTTAAGTTCACGGCTCCGGTGTTGCTGTCGGCGTAATACTTTACCGCTTCGATCGAAACGTTCTGTATCACTCCGCTGACGCCAGTTTTTGGGTTAGCGATCGCGCCGATAATGCCGGCGACGTGCGTTCCGTGTCCATGTTCGTCAGATGGGTTAGGGGAATTTTTTACGAAGTCAAAACCGTAGTTCCCTTTAGCGTCGTGGTAAACGTTCGCCTTCAGGTCCGGGTGATTTGCGTCGAGGCCGGTATCGACTACGGCGACGAGAATATTCTTAGAACCTTTTTCGATCGTCCAAGCACCGAAAGCGTCGATGTGGGACTGGGCGCGGGCGTTAGCGATACCCCAGTTTTTAAAACTCGTGAGTTTGAAGGCGTCGGCGACTTTCTTTAACTTCGCGGTGCCGCCGATGGCGCCGAAGCTCAGAACCGTGATGACGGAGAGGGCGGCGATGGTGTTTCTGCGATTTTGGCTTTTCTGCGACTTCACGGGAACCTCTTCTGTTTCGTGCACCCCCTGCTTATCCCTAGGACCGTAGGGAAGGATGCTTCGTAGACCTATAGAGCAAGCGATATGCCGTGCGCGGGGGTGGTTTATAGAATTAAAAACCGAATCATTTCAAGCCTCTGCGGGTCTATTCGGGGCTTCGCCCTGCCTAAATTTTAGACAGGTGTGAGGGACGACACAGGGCTAGATCCGCACGGTGAGGTGATCCGGACCCGCTCCAGTCGGGGGGGATGAACGGGGTTTCGACAGGGAATTGGCGCCGGTGTTTCCGAGCTCTGACTTTTCGCGGGTGAAATCGAAACTCCCTCAGGTCGCTCCGCGACGTCGCCGATACGATTTCATGGGCCGCACCCATCAAAACCCCGCTCTCTCCAAGCTTACCTGGATTCTCCTCTTCACCTTCAGCGGGTCGTTCCTCGCGTTTTTATCTCCCCGTGACTTACGGGCGGAAACTGAAATGACCGTGGCGGCTCCGCACGCGAAAACAGAGTCGGCACGCATTGCTCGCGACGCCATCGATCTCCTCGCGAAAACTCCGGCCGGAAAAAGAATTCTCACCCGCGCCGTTACCTTCTGGAACGAACCGGCCCAAGACGGAATTCTTCGCCACCTCGCGTACGGACCAGTATCCCGAACGGATGCCGTGCTCACTCGCCACTATAATCCGGAGAACGGGGAGGAAGTACGGGAGCGCTACGTGACCGTCATCCTTAAAAAAGATCAACCGCTGATCGACGTCGCGATGGACCTCGGCCATGAACTCATTCACGCGACGACGCCACCCACCTGGGATCCCTACGATCCGAATTTAACCGCCGGAAAATATATGTTCGCGGCCCTCGAAGCGAACGGCGGCGAAGTCGACGCGGTTTTCGCGGAGTGCGAAGTCGCGGCCGACTTTAAACGGGAGCTGGATATTCGAACGACCCGGTGTGATCGGTACCTCACCCTCTCCATGCCCGATAATCACCTCTCCGTTGATCGCCTAAAAATTCAGTCCGACTTTTACCGCGTCGGAAAATGGGAAACGTTCGTGCGAACCCGACTCGGTAAAGAGAAGGATACTTTTCCGCTCCTTTCCCATAAGGACCCCGAACTTTATTCCGCGACGGGCGGAGCTCCGTATCCGGTTTCTCTCATGCGCGAGTATGAAGAGCTGAACCGCGTGGCCTGTGAAAATGTGCGGAAGCGCGAAGGCGTTTCCCGCGCCCCCGCCGCCGTCGGTACGGGCGGGACGACGAGTCAGGCCGCCGAAGCTCCACTCGGTTCACGATGCCGAGGGATGAGTTTCTCTTCCCGAGCGCAGGATTAAATCCCCCGGACTTTCCTGGGATACGCCTCGCGTTAGGTTCACGAAATCCTGACAAATAGGCGTCCCCTCTGGCATGCTAGGGTAGAACGTATGCACCAGAAGCTGGGCTTTCTTCCCACCTTGCCGTCCCTTCTCGTCGAACCGGGAGCTCCCTTTATTCATCGGGATCTTTCCTGGCTCCAGTTTAACGAGCGCGTATTAAACGAGGCGCGGGAAGCGTCGAACCCGCTGCTGGAGCGAGTGAAATTTCTCGCGATCTCCCAGTCGAACCTCGATGAGTTTTTCATGATTCGGTACGCGGGGCTGGCCCGTTCCATCACGAACCTCCAGAAGACGAATCCCGAAAAGGCCGAACGCACATCCGAAATTCGCGACAGTATTCTCGAGTCAGTCGCGCAGTTCACGGGCCGTCAGGCAGATACGCTCGAATCACTCACGTTCGAGCTCGAAAGTGCGGGCATCCAAATCGTTCGGGGAGCGAGCGAGGGTGAGCCCGCGTACGCGGCGGGAGAAAAAGTTTTTCAAGAACAAGTTTTGCCGAACCTTACGGTGCCCGCTCCGTTTAAATCGTCCGAAATTATAGAACTCGAGAATCTCCAGGCCGCGCTCGTTTTTAAAGGCGACCGGTGGATTAAGCTCCCGAAGACGCTGCCCGGAGTTTTCCTCGCTCCGAACGAAACCGGCGTTTACGCATTTTTTCTTGATGACCTGATCATGACCCACCTCGAGAGTTCCTTCGACGCGATCGGGATTCTTCGTCTCACGAAAGACGGAGATTTCTCGGTCGATCTCGAGGCGGAAGATCCGGAAAATATCCCGGACGTGGTGCGCTCCGGTCTCGGTCGACGCGATAAGGGTCGGGCGGTACGCCTCCAGTATTTCGGGTCGTTTGAGGATGCGTTCCTTACCCAGGTTCTTTCGGTCTTAAAACTCCAGCCCGGGCAACTCATGATCACTCCCGGATCGCTCTATATCCGGGCGCTGTGGACGCTCGTGAATCAATGTCCGGACTCGGTGCTCGCGGCGAAGCCGGGTCTTAAGCACCCGCCGCTCGTCGTACGGGTGCCTTCGATTTTCGATCGTCCGGAAGAAATTTTTTCGCAGATCCAGAAAGCCGATATCTTACTCCACCATCCCTATGATGCCTTCGATGCATTCGTCCGGTATCTCCAAGCGGCGTGCGTGGATCCGAAAGTGCGTTCGATCGAGCAGACGGTTTACCGCATGGATGCGCTATCGCCGATGATCGAGTCATTAAAGCTCGCGGCGAAGACGAAGAAGGTCCGGGTCGTGATCGAACTCCGCGCGCGTTTCGACGAACTGAATAATCTGAGCCTCGCCGATGAATTAAAGAAGGCCGGAGTAGAGGTCCATTTCGGATTTGGGAAATTGAAACTTCACGCGAAGATCGTCCTGATCACCCGGGAAGAAGAGCGTACTCCCGGCGTGGTCGCGGAACACTTCTATACCCATATATCGACCGGGAATTATAACGCCGCGACCGCGCGCCTCTATACCGATCTTGCGGTACTCACCTCGAGTGCGGAAGTCGGTCAGGATGCCCGCCACTTTTTCGATACGGTCATGAAGGAAGAAGTTCCGACCCAGTTTAAGTACCTCGTCGCGGCACCGACGAAACTTCACCGGCGGCTACTCGCCCACATCGAACAGGAAGCGGGGGCGGCGAAACGGGGGGAGAAGGCTCGAATCGTCGCGAAGGTGAATGCCCTCGTCGATGAAGAGGTGATTTCAAAGCTCTACCAGGCGTCCCAAGCCGGCGTGCAGATCGATCTGATCGTGCGCGGGGCGTGTTCTTTAATTCCCGGAATTCAGGGGCTGTCGGAGAATATTCGAGTGATCAGCGTGGTCGATCGATTCCTCGAACACTCCCGGATTTACTATTTCGCGAATGCCCGCGCGATGTACCTCTGCAGCGCGGACTGGATGCCGAGGAACTTCTTCTCGCGGCTCGAAATTGCCTTTAAGATCTCGGATCCGCTTCTCTACCAGTACATTGAAGAGTATCTCATCCCGATCTACCTCTCGGACGCGGTGAAGTCGCGCGAGCTCACGCCGCTCGGGACGTGGAAGAAACGCACGGTGGCGAGCGCGAAGGCAAGTTTCTCGACGCCGTTAAAGGTTCTCTTTAAGGGGCTACCGCTCCGTTCGCAGTTTCTGTTCGAGGAACTGGCGAAGACCGAGTACCGCGGAACGCCGCTGGGTGATCGATTTTTAATGCGGTAACTTCTTTTCCCGTGTGGAAATAAAAAGAGGGAGTCGGCGAACC
>JANXTV010000198.1 GCA_025352185.1 Oligoflexia bacterium | reverse complement strand
CGCTGAATTTTCGGGTGAGCAGAAATTTTCTTCGTCACGAACTCCGCGAAGACGTCGCGGTCGACCGCGAGCGCTTCGCCCGCCGGGACCTTCGCGACTTCTGCGCCCGTTAGCGCGAGTGAACCCATCGCGAGCATTTCGGCCTTCATCATTCCCGGAGCCGAGAGCGGGTTCGTCGTTTTAAAGGAATTCGAGCACACGAGCTCGGCGCAGCGATCGGTCTTATGGGCTTCCGTCATCCGGAGGGGACGCATCTCGTAGAGGTGAATTTCGAGATCGTCACTTTCCGGGTGATTCGCGAGCCACCAAGCGGCTTCGGTGCCGGCAAGCCCGCTGCCCACGATATGGATTTTCGTCTTCATAGCGGTAAACCTATAGCATAATGAGAGAGTGAAGCCCGAAGCGTTGGAGCCGGCAATCGCGCAGTTTTTGGAAGTCCTTGAAATTCAAAGGAAATCCTCTCCCCACACCCTCCGGGCCTACGGAATCGATCTCCGTGAATGGGCCGCGGCGATGGCCGAAATGGGGTTCAATACCCTCCCTCAAGTCGACCGCGGGCTGAAACCGCTTCACCTGCGGAGCTACCTCGCGAAGAAAATGGATACGCACGAGAAAACGAGTCTCTGTCGGAAGCTATCGGCGATTCGGAGTTTCCTAAAACACTCTCGGCGCGAGGGATGGATCACGCGGGATATCGGTGGACTCGTTCCCTCGCCGAAAACGAAAAAATCTTTGCCGCGCTTTCTGCGAATCGAGGAAGCGCGTGAACTCATCGAAGCGCCGGATCTCTCGACCGTACTCGGTCGGCGCGATCGCGCGATTCTTGAACTCATTTACGGCTCTGGCCTTCGCGTGAGCGAGGCGGTCGGTCTGGGTACGGATGACGTCGACCTCGCCCAGGGATGGGTGAAAGTATTCGGAAAAGGTTCTAAGGAAAGAACCCTTCCGGTGGGGAAACCCGCGATCGACGCCATTTCGGCGATGCTTGCGGACCGGGAAATAAAAAAACCTCACGGAGAAGCCGAGGCACCCCTCTTTACGAACTTTCGGGGAGGCCGAATCACGACTCGGAGCGTGGCCCGAATGCTGGCAAAACACCTCGTCCGAATTGCAGCTAGCCGTCTTATTTCGCCCCACGGACTTCGCCATAGTTTTGCGACGCACTTACTTGCGGCGGGCGCGGATTTACGCGGCATCCAGGAACTTCTGGGACACGCGCAGCTAGCTACCACTCAGCGTTATACCCACGTCGACCTCGGTGGGGTCGTCGAGGAATATCGCTCCGCGCACCCACTCGAGCGTAAGACCGCTAAGTGATTGAGAATTAGGGATCGCTTGGGTACGCTCGCCGGTATCCATGGATCTACTGGTCGACTTTCTCTTGAACTTCTACGGGCCCACTCCGTATCTGCTTATCTTCGGAATCCTGCTGCTCTGCGGTTTCGGTCTCCCGATTCCCGAGGACATCACCCTATTCGCCGGGGGCCTGCTCGCATACTACGGAGTCGTCGAACTCCCCGTGATGATCTTGGTCGCATTCCTCGGAGTGATGTTCGGGGATTCGGTCATGTGGTTCCTCGGATATAAGTACGGGCGGCAAATACTGAAGAAACCTTTCTTCCATCGGCTCCTTCCCGATGAACGGATTCAGGCGGCCTCGAAGAAGCTCAATGAAAAGGGTTCGCGCCGGATGCTTTTTTTCGCACGGTTCATGCCCGGCCTGCGGGCGCCGGTCTTTTTTACTTCGGGTCTCCTTCACGTTCCATTCTTACGGTTTTTCGTCATGGATGGACTCGCGGCACTCATCAGCGTTCCGATCTTTGTGGGCGCCGTCTATTACTTCGGGGACCAGCTCGACGTCGTTGTTCGCTATATTAAGAAAGTTGAACACGGAATCATTTTTATGGTTCTCGCGATCGTCGCCTTCGGAGCATTTAAGTATTGGAAGTCGAGGCGTAAAGCAGAAGCGGGAAATCCCGCCGTATGAGGGCCCCTCACTCGCGACTCTCTTTCGTCACATGGGTTCTCTTGATTACCGTGAGTGCCTGCTCCTCGAAATCGGTGGTCCCGCCCTCGGATTCCGGTAAAGCCACTTCGTCGGAGGTCGTGACCGAAACCTCGAGCGTCGCACCGGCGCCCACCGGTAAAGACCTCAGTGATCAAATTCCCGCCCTCTGTGAAAAAATGAATGAGTCCATCGCGGGGTACCACTGGAGCTTAAAAACCTGCGAGGGCGTTCGGTGGCATTCCGAGCGAACGTCGCAGGAGGGTCGACCGCTCATTTACGCCGAATTCGGTGAACCCAAAAGTGCGAATAAAACCCTCATCTTTTCGATGGTCCATCCCGACGAAGTGACGCCGCTCTACCTCGTTTTTAAGCTCGTGCATTACGTGCGCGAGCACGAACTCGAACTTAAGGACGCGCACGTGATTATCGCTCCATTTTTAAATCCAGACGGCCACTTCCGGAAACCGCCGATTCGAATGAACGCTCGCGGAGTGGATATTAACCGGAACTTCGATACGCCCCTTTGGCGTGAGAAGGCCCTGAAGGAGTGGAACACGACGCTCAAGAAAAATCCTCGGAGATATCCGGGAGAAACTCCGAGTTCCGAGCCCGAGACGCAGTTCCAGGTCGATTTAATCGACCGGTTTAAACCATCGAAGATTCTTTCGATCCACGCGCCACTGAACGTGACCGATTACGATGGTCCGAACAGCCTTACCCTCGACCGATTTCCAAAAGAATATGTTCACGCGTGTTACCAACTGCGCAGTCGACTTAAGGCAAAATCGACGGGGTTTTTTCCGGGTTCACTCGGAAATTACGCGGGGATCGAAAAAGGGATACCGACGATTACCCTCGAACTCCCTTCGGCAAACCCGAAGCAAGCCGATTTTTACTGGAAAAAATTCCAGCCCGGAATTCAGTCGATGATTCAGTTTAAGTTCGAGAAATAGATGCGAGCGAACCGGGTCATTTTTGCGGCCCTCCTATTCGGATTCCAGCTCGGAATCCTTACGGCCGTCGCTTTTTGCTTATCGCTCTACCTCTACGGACTCATCATCATGGACGCCCAAATCGCCGACCCGAATCTAGTACAGTTCAGTGCCGGATTCGTATTCGCGTTTTGTGCGGTGGTCGGAGCGGTATCCTTCGGTCTAATGGCGCTCGGAAAGCGAGCGCTTCAGAAATCGGTCGTGCCATTCGAAGCCGCGATCGTTTTACTCGTCGTCGCGATTCCCGGGAACGTCTTCGCCTGGACGGTCGGTCGCAGTTTTATCAATATCGGATGGGTTGCCCTCGTGGCATCGGTTTTCGCTTTCATCGGGGGGGCGAAAATTTACCGTACGACGACTGAGCGCCTCCGGGAATTAAACGCTTAATTTGCGATCTTCGCGATGAGGTCAGACCGAACCCAGGCGCCGGCTTTCGCGGCTACCGGAAGCTTCGGACTTTCGATGCGGATCCAGCCTTCTTTTTCTTCGAGGAGGGTAAGGAGTGAGGCCTGGTCGAGTGATCCCACCGCCGCTGAATCGATGGAAGGTGCGCCGCGAACGATCGCGCGGGGAACTTTCACGATGCCGACGTTTCTCGATTCGTGGGTCACTTCCGCGCGTACGCCCGAACTCGCTTTCGAAATAATCTGATCCCCTTCGATCGTACTGATCGGGGCGGTTGCACTCAGGGCTTTTTTCCCTTGGATATAGAGATAGATTCCCGACGAAATTGCGAGAGCCGCAGCGATCCATACGGCCAGGTTCGCCATGCGATTATTCGTGAGCTTCGGTTTTGCGGCGAGGGCCGCAGAGATCGCCGGATTCATCGACTCCGCGTGCGGGTCTTTCATTAAGAACGCCGGGGGTCTCGGATAAGCGAAGATCGGGGCGGCGGCGGCGATCGTATCGCCCCGTGATTCACGGGGACCACGGTAAGGCGGTGGAGTCGGTGAAGCGGCTTCGACCTCATCGAGATCCGTTACGGTAATTTCCGATTCGTAGGGAAGGGTCCCGGTCATGAGCGCTTCCATCTCGTCGTGCGAATCAGAAACCGCGGTCATGTCTATCCCGGAGGATTCGTTCCCGTTCCGAGGCGGCACCGTGGGGAGTGGCGGCATGGCGATGCGAGGTTCCGATTGGGCGGGAGTACTCATCGGGCCACTCGCGAACTCCATCGAAGATTCGATGCGCGGTTCCACCGATCGAGCAATCGCATCGACTTCTGCCAGCGCGAGGGCTTGGGCGCTCGCCATGGCACGGGCAGTAGCGAGGGCGTCGTTCGCGGCTTTTCTCGCTTCGTTAATTTTAATCTCGGCGTTCATTTGCGCCTCTTCTTCGAGGCGACGCGCTTTCACGAATCCGGCGAGCGCGGCGCTCCGGTGAAGAATCGCCATTCCTCCGCACTTTCCACAGCGCACGTAGGCCTGTTTCGTTGCTTCAAAATCGATTCCCGCGGTCACGAGCTCTTCACAATGTGGGCAGTTCCAACGCATGGTCTGTCTCCGTCCTGACTAATAGGATCGAAGATTTATACCCTTCCGACAATGGGAAGGAATGGACTCGGCAAAAACTGCCGGGGAACACCGGACCCGGGCGAGTATAGCATGGGGAGCGTGATTAAACTCCTTTCCATCATCATTCCCGCCTTTAACGAGGAGAAGTACCTCCCGAAGACCCTGGCCGCGCTCGCCCGGGCGAGTAAGGTTCTCCGTTCCGAGCTCGGTACCGAAACTGAAGTGATCGTCGTGGATAATGAATCGAAAGACCGCACCGCGGAAGTAGCGGGGTCCGCGGGAGCGCGGGTCATTACGTTTTCCGTACATAATATCGCCGCCGTCTGTAATGCCGGAGTCCGCGGGTCTCTCGGAGAGGTCGTCGTTAAAGTTGATGCCGATAGCCAAGTCTCGGAAAGAGCGCTCGTTGAAATCGTCACCGTCATGAACTCAGGGAAAAGTGTCGGCGGCGGAGTGAGAATTTTTTTCGATACCGATCGCCGCTGGGTGAAGGTCGGCGCGCGGGTAATCGAATTTTTACTCCGGCTTAAGGGAATCTCGGTCGGAATGATTTTCACGCGGCGGGAGACGTTCGACGCGGTAGGGGGATTTCCCGAGGATCTCCTGGCGGCCGAAGACGGAGAATTCGCTACGCGGCTTCGAAACTACGGCCGGGCACACGGTCTCCGGTTTTCGCACCTCACGAGCGCATCGATTCTGACCGCGGACCGCAAACGGTCTTGGAGTTTCACGCAGCAACTCCGGCTTTATGCGGAGGTGGTCTTTCGGCCGAAGACGGTTCGCGACCGAGAGAAGCTCGGATACTGGTACGACGGAGAACGGTAACCCGTTATTTAGGATCGGCGAGCGCGCCGGTCGATTCGTCGAAGATCCGAATGACGACGCGTCGATTTCGATCGAGCATATCCGCGGAGTCGGGTATTACGGCCGCGTCGACGACCGGAGCATCCGCGACTGCTCCGTCGACGAGTAATGAAGCGGGACTGCGAACCGGCTCGGGAACGGTTGGTTTTACTGCGACGGCCACGGTGGTCTCGGGCTTAACCCCGGTTGCCGCGACTTCCGCGGTGACCGGTCGAGTATCGGCGTAACCAATCGCGAGGAGTCGATTCGGCTCGAAACCCTGCTCGATGAATGCACGAACGACACGTGCGGCACGGGCACTGGAGA
>JANXTV010000188.1 GCA_025352185.1 Oligoflexia bacterium | reverse complement strand
CGGCGATTTCCTTTTCGGTGACCGATTTCAGTATCGTCCCGGGGGCGATCTCCGGATCAGAAATCCAACCCACCCGGACTTCAAAACCGGCAGTTTCGACGAGTGTCTTCAGGTAGTAGAGGTTCTCGAGGTAATAGAGGTTCGTCGTATGGAACTCGGGAATAATGAGGATGCGTTTAGGATCGTTCACGCCGTGACGGGCAGCACGTGTTATTAAGTGTTCCCGAAAAATAGGGGGGGCCGTCCGGTTATCTTCCGCACAAATATTATTAAAGCCAGCGGGATAAAGATTACTGTCAACGGGAGCAATTTTATAACCCGAATCCCGGAGGTCGACGGAAGAATAAATAGGGGGAGGGGCTTCCTTCGCCCGGAGCGAATACCATTCGCGGATTTCGGATTCCCGAGACTTAATTTGCGCTGCGAGTTTCTTTTTAAACTCGAAGTGGTCATGGGTGTCGAGGTCGATGGGCCTTTTCTTACCGCTGGCCTTAGTGGTTTTGCTTAAATCAGACTCAGTCATCGGATGCTCCATCAGATTTTCTTTACGGTGGGCTTCACTTCTAGTTTTTTAAGAATAGATTTTAAATTTTCTCGTTCGCGAAACGATTCACGAAGAAGTTTTTCACTACTCCGGTAGCCGTCGAGTAGCTTTTCGGAAAGCTCGTTTCGGGCGACCTTTGCTTTCGCAGCCGGAAGTTTCCCCGGCGCCAGAGGCGGGGACTCGCAGTCCAATCGGTACGAATTTAGCGAGTGAGCGAGGGCATCGCCCGCCGCCGAGAGTTCATCCTCGGAGAGGCGCTTCGCGGCCTTAGCGAGGTAGGTAGCCATCTCGAGGACGCAGATTCCCTTTCGGGAGAGTTGGTCGATGACCTGGTCTTCGGTAAGGAACTTCGAAGAGGGTAAAGAATCGCAGTGGTTTGCCTTCAGGAGGACCGAAACTAAAAACGACCCCGCGATCTCGCTCTCGAGTTCGGGATCACTTTCGGCCACGGTCTGAAAGGTGACGAGAGTCTTTTCGGCTTCGAGGTTTTGTTTCAGGCCGGCCTGGGCGTGGGCCCGGAGGAGCAGGGCCTTCGCGCGAAAGGTCGTACCGAGCGAATCCTGGGAGAGGAGTTCTTCCGAGACGAGGTAGGCTTCGGAAAATTTTTGGTCATCGAGGTAAGCCTGGCCGAGATAGGTGCGAGCTTCGTTTCCGAGAGGAGACCGACCCCGGATTTCAATCACCGCCGTAAAAAAAGGAATCGCGGCCGCTGGCTGTTTTGAATAAAGGTAACTCTGCGCAAGAGAATACCGGGCGTCGATCGCTTCGGTGGTTCCAGGATATTTTTCTACGTAGGTATTCAGGAGCTTCGCCGCGACTTTATAGGATCGTGCGGAAAAGGCTTCCATGGCCTGATTCCATAAATCGTTCGCTTTCTCTTTTTCTTCGGCCGAAATTTGGTCAACGAGGCGCTTCGCATCTGGAGCCGCAATTGGAGTCGGGGTCACGGTAGGCTCGGCCGCCCGCGTGAGCGGGGCGAACCCGAAACTAAAGAGAATCGCGATCAAATAAGGTCGATACATGAAATAGATCCTCCAGTCCGTGGACGTCCCGCGCGAGTTCGGGGAGTTGGTGGTAAAATAGTTCGGCACTTAGTCCGCGGTGTTTTGAATCGGCCGCAGATTTCAGAGAGGCGTAGGCGATCTTCTCCCGCGCCGCGATCGCCGAAAGCAGTCGCTCGGATTCGTCGGTGGAAGTCGGGTCGGGTCTTAGATGTCCGACCGATCGATTTAGAAAAACGCCGTCGAAGTGAAAACCGCGCTCCCCGATCTGTTCGAGAAAGTGTCCAATCTCCGGCGCGCTTTCCGGCGTCGGCGCCGCGACGAGGAGGAACCCCACCTCCTCGGACTGGAGGAGTTTATGGATCGACTTTAACTTCAGGAGGAAGTTTTCCTGCACTTCGAATAGCGCCTCGCCAAAATCAAAAAGCTGATTCATGAACCCCGCGCCGGTTAGGCGCTCGAGAACGCTAAAGGCCTTTCGCATGCCGAACGCGAGGAAACGATTCGCAGGCATCACGAGGAATCGAATTAGTTTTTCTTCGAAAAACCGCGCGAGGAGCTGCGGCGCCTCGAGGAAGGAGAGGGTGTTCCGACTGGGTGGAGTATCGAGAATTACGAGATCAAAATCTTTTTCGAGGTGGAAGAAAATGAGTTCTTCGAGGGCTAGGTATTCATTCGCACCGGAAAAGTCTTGGGAGAAAGTGGAAAGGATTGGATTCTTAAAGATTCGTTGGACCGCGGCTTCATTCGTCGTCAGGGACCGAATCATCCGCTCGAAGCTTTCGCGGCTCTTCGGCATGAGTGCGAAAAGTTTACCGGGAATTTTCTTCCCGGAGCACTTCTCGAGGGCGGTCGTTAAGTCCGTGGGTTCGTGTCCCAGTTTCTCGAGGCCGAGCGACGTCGCCAGGCGCTTCGCCGGGTCGATCGTGATCACGATTACTTTTTTTCCGAGCATCGCGGCTTTTACCCCGATACTGGCGCTCACCGTGGTTTTTCCTACGCCCCCGGTACCGCAGGTGATCAGTACTTTTCGCCGTTCGATCGAATCAAATATCGATTTCACGCGAGTCGCTCCCGTAAAACGTCGGTCATCTTTTCCACGATTAAATCGAACGCTCGCTCGGCGGGCGGCGCGAGATACGGAATTTCGGTAAATAGAACTCCACTCCAGAGTTCGAGATTCTCGCCCTCGAGTTTCGCCTTTCGAGCCGCGTGTTCGCGGGCCGTAAGGGCGAAGGGTCGATCTTCTGGAAAAACTTCAGGTTTTCCATCCGGTAGGGTAGCCGGGGCCGGGAAGCGACGATTTAATGCAAACGCGACTTCGGCGCGCGGAAAAATTCGGATGAGATGTCCCCGCAGCTCGAGAGATTCCACGAGCGGCATCTCCTCGGGGATGGAGACGACGAGGTGACCCACGAGAGCGGGGTCCGAAAGCGTATCGATCATGGCTTTCGCATCCTTCGCGAGGATGCTGCCTTCAAATAAGTTTCCCCAGTTAAACAGGGATTGGAAAAGAGTGAGCCCGTGCCCGGTGGCCGGCATGTCGACGACGATTCGGTCGTAGTTTTTATGTTCGAACCAGATTTTTCCGATCAACACGAGTTCCCGGATTCCGGGTGCCGCTTTCGCCAGATAACGCATGAAGCGGTTTTGTAGGAACACTTTTACGAGATTCGGCGCTCCGATTTTAATCCCCGCGTACTGTTCGAATGCGGCCGTGGCTTCGTTATTTAGATGGTCGAGGGTGGGTGAGAGTTTTCGAAGATCGAAAGGTTCGCGGAGCGGGTCTTCGAGAGAAACGAGGAGCGTCCGGTGCGTTTTTGATGCGAGGTGGGCCATCGCGAGTGCAACGCTGGACTTACCGACACCCCCCTTACCCTGAACAAAGAGGATGGGTTTCCGAGAGGCGTGAATGAGTGCTTCGTGGGGAGTTTTTTCCATCCGGTTCCGGTGCTTAGAGCGGAATCAGATCACAGGGGTCGGGGCCTTTCCAGGGAACAATTCGGAGTTGGTGCGCCGCGTTTGCACTGAGTAACTATTGCTGTTTTCGTGAAGGCCCCGTTTAATGGGGTTCGACTTTCTTCTAAGGAGATGAATCTATGCGTCAATTCGCGCGTGCCCTGGTCCTGGTTTCAGTTCTCGCTCTCGCTGGCTGTGGTGGTCCTAAAGGCTTTACGAAAGGCTCGTACGATGACCCCACTCGCGTCGAGCTCCTCGACGATAAATTTAACGAAGCCGACATGCAGTCGATGGCCGATACGATCGTAAAATCGATCATTGCGTGCCCCGAAATCGCTGCCGATAAACGTCCGGTCGTCATCGTCGATCAGGTGAAGAACAGCACTGAAGAGCACATCGACATGAAGATGCTGACGGATAAAATCCGCACGGCGCTGGTGAAATCGCGTCGCGTGAAATTCGTTGATAAAGAAGCCCGTGAAGTTCTGGACGAAGAATACCGCTATAATGAGGCGGGCAACGTCGCGAAGGAAAAACAAAAGAAACGCGGGAAGCAAACCGGTGCCGATTACGTCATGCGTGGCGCGATGGGAACGAACATTCAACAAGTCGGCAACGATAAGTTTATCTATTATAAACTCACGATGGATCTGACGAATCTCGAAACTTCCGAAATTGACTGCACGGAAGAAAAAGAACTCCGTAAACAGTACCGTAAACGGAGTATTGGACTCTAATCCATTCACGAGCCATTCGTGATGAACGATCGAACGAAAAAAGTGACCTACCGAGCCCTGGGAGTTTTACTCTCGGGGCTCGCGTGCTTTCACCTTTCCGGGTGCGCAAGTGCCCGCATGGGGGACACGAAAACGGACTCCCTATTCCGCTCGGGAGATTACGACGGAGCCGCGGAGCGATTAAAAAAAGGTCTCGATAAAGAAGGCATCGAGGGTCGTGACGGTCTTCTCTATCTCCTCGATCTCGGTCTTTCTCTCCATTCGGCGGGAAAGTACGAGGAATCGATAAAGTACTTTCTCATGGCCGATAAGGCCGCCGAAATTAAAGATTATACGAGCCTTTCCACGGAAGCCGCGACCCTCTTAACTACTGACCAGATAAAAGTTTATAAGGGCGAGGATTTCGAGAAAGTGCTCATTAACGTCTACCTCGCGATGGATTTTGCGCTGAAGGGCGACCGAGAGGCCGCGATCGTCGAAGCGAAGCGAGTAAACCGAAAGCTTTACCTCATGCAAACCGAGGGGAAGCGGAAGTACCAACAGAACGCGTTTGCCCGTTATCTTTCCGGGGCGCTCTACGAAGCGGACCGGAACTGGAACGACGCGTACGTCGACTATAAGTATGCGGCTGATCTCATGCCGACTTTTCCACTCCTCGGGGTCGATCTCTACGCCATGGCTTGGAAACTAAAGGACCGGGATGATCAGGAGAAGTGGGAAAATAAGTATTCGCTGACGAGCGCGGATAAAGCGGTGGCGAAGGCGCGGGTCGCGAAGGATCGACCGGCCGAGGTCATCGTGCTCTTCCAAAACGGGATTTCGCCTCGGAAGATTCCGGACCCCGGATTTCACTCCATACCGAAATTCGTCCCGCGATTTAATCCCGTAAACTCCGCCGAAATTCTCGTTTCGGGCGATGCGAGTGGGGAAGAGTTGTCGGCGCAGACCGAGCGGCTCATGAATATCGAATCCGTTGCGATAGAGAATTTGAGCGAAAAGTGGGGCGGACTCCTGGCGAAGAAGCTCGGCGGTATCGTTGCAAAAGAAGTCGTCGGGAACGCGATTGATCGACAAACGGGAAATAGCGGAATCGGCCAACTGATAAAACTCGCACTCTACGTCTCGGACCAAGCCGACACTCGCTCCTGGAATTTACTGCCGAAGGATCTACAGGTCGCCCGTTTTTCGGTAAAGGGCGGTACGAATTCGGTAAAGATTAAGCCCGTCGGTTCACCGGCGGACTTACCGGCGAAGACGATTCAGGTGAAGCCCGGTGAAAAAGTTTTCGTCACCTTTCGGTATATGCCGTAGGGGCTTACTGAAGCGTCGGGCGACTTTCGATAAAATTCGAAAGCCGTCGTTTCGCGGCGCCGAGGCTTTGGGCCATCGCGTCCGCATTTTCGACGAGCGATTTCAAATTCACCGATTTCGCGGACTCTTCGAGTTTTCGGGATTCGTCGATGAGTACGCCTAGATTCGCTTCAAACTCCGGAAGTCGGCTCGCGATCGCGTGCTTCTCATCGTCGGACAGGGCAGCGCTCGTTTTCGTCGACTGGAGGTCCGACATCGTGGAGGAAACTTTTCGGACCGTTTCGGAAAGAGTTTTAAACCGTTCGTGCAGACGTTCGTATTCTTCACGTCGCGCTTGAATTTCGGCGGCTCGGGCCGCGGTTTTTTGGACCGCAATTTCCGCACTCTTCCGGGCGCCTTCGAGGGCTTTCGCCATTTTCTCGATGTTCGTGCCGATCCGCACCCCACACTCGGAGAAACGTCCGAGGACTTTAATCGATCGTTCGAGCCCTTTTTCGGTTTCGAATTCGAGGCGCTCGAGCTCTCCCGCCAGGCGTTCGAAATCTCCAAACGTATGGTCGAGTTCTACGGCCGCAATTCCAAAGTCACCGAGGTTTTTTAGGCTGGGTAAGGTCATGTCGAAGGCCTACAATAAAGCCTTCCGAGAACTCAAACCATTTCACGGGAAATAAGAAAACCTATCCGTTTTTCAGGGAAAATAAAGAATTCCTGAGGAAATCGGCTCAACTTAAGAAATTGAATCGACTAGTAGGCGCCGAGAAGAATGACGATCTGGTACGCGACCCAAAAAGTTCCGGCGATTCCGACGACGGCACCGACTGCGCAAGAGAAGACAAAGAAGAAGGCGGTGATTTGGTTACCGAGAACTTTATCGAGCATGAGCTTCGCGTTTTCCATAATTTCCTAGAGGATGACCGATCCGGGGCTGATTTTCAAGTCTGCTGCTTGGCGTTATTTAGGGCGTGACCGAGGAGCGTGAGGAATATCACGATCAGGGCGGCGCCGAGTTGGTGGAGAACCCCGAGAGTGACCGGAACCGCATAGACGAGCGTAAAGACTCCCAGAATAAACTGCATCAGAACGAGGTGGGCGAGACCCGTCGAAAACCGCCGGATCGGACCGCGGGACGTTTTCCTTCGCGCCAGTGTGATCCAAATGCCCATCGTCGCGATGAATACGGCCCAAGCGAAGGTTCGGTGGATCCACTGGACCGTCGCCGGATTCTCAAATGCATTTAACCAGAGGGGAGAAAACTCGAGCAGGTTCGAAGGGACGAACGAGCCCGCCATGAGCGGAAAGGTGTTAAACGCTTTTCCCGCTTTTAACCCCGCGACAAACGCGCCGTAAATGATCTGGAGGACGAGGAGTGCCACGAGGAAGGGATATTTCGGCCGGACAAATGAGTAGGCGACCGGCTCCGATACTCGGAAGTTTTTCCCGATCGCTACCGACCGCGCGAGCCACACGAAATAGGCGAGAATCAAGAGGGCCAGAGAAAGGTGCGCGGCTAATCGAAAGTGGCTGACGCTCGTTCGTTCCGAAAGTCCGGACTTTACCATGAACCAACCGAGCGCGCCCTGGAAGCCTCCGAGAAAAAATCCAAGGAGGACCCGACGGGCGAGGCGCGCCGATATCTTCCCGCGAAACCAAAAGAGGATTCCGGGAACGAGCACGACGATGCCGACGAGCCGACCGACGAGTCGGTGAAACCATTCCCAGAAAAAAAGAAATTTAAAGTCAGCGAGTCCGATGGCGGAATTGATGAGCTTGTACTGCGGGATTTCCTGATACTTTGCGAAGGCCGCCTGCCAAGCCTCGTCGGTGAGTGGGGGGACTACTCCTAAGATGGGAGCCCAGTCGGTGATCGAAAGTCCCGACCCCGTTAGGCGAGTGATCCCCCCGATCGAAACCATCGTCGTGATCATCGCGCAAATCGAGAATAGCCAAAGCTGAACGGCGCGGGAATCACTTTCGAGGGTGGTCGGTCGGGGGGGCGTACTCATTTTCGGGGTGTACCTGTGAACGGACTAAATCTTAGCTTTCAAAGCCGCGTCGATTGCTTTCGTGAGCTCTTCGCTCTCCGGAGTAACCGAGGACTTATATCTGCCTACGATTTTTCCATCCTTCCCAATTAAGAATTTTTCAAAGTTCCAGCCCACGGTGCCCTTGGTCGGAGCATTCTCGACGAGGTAGGCGTAAATGGGCTGAATTTTATTTCCACTCACGGGGGCCTTCTCGAAGAGAGGGAATGAAACCTTAAAGTTCCGTTCGCAGAAGTTTTTAATTTCGGCATTCGATCCCGGTTCTTGCGCGCCGTAGTCGTTCGACGGAAACCCGAGAATTTCAAATCCATCTTTTTTAAATTTATCGTAAGTTGCCTGAAGCCCTTTATATTGGGGAGTAAACCCGCATTCACTCGCGGTGTTTACAACGAGGAGAACTTTCCCTTTATAGTCGGAAAGTTTCACGGGCTCGGATTCTTTCTTCCCGTTAATGCGTTTCACTTCGAATTCATAAATCGATTTTTTAGCGGGGACCGTAGCCGTTTCGGTTTTTTTCTCGGGAGAGGTCGCGGCGCTTGCTGATGGAATGGTCATAAAGACTCCTGCGGTTAGAATGAGAGCCGAGGCAAAAGTTTTGGAAAAGGACGTGAGGTTTTTCATGGAATAAACGTCGCCCGATCGGCGGCGATTCACAACCGAAAATCCGTGTTTTTACGGGAGTAGGCTATTCATGGATGGGCGGGCTTCTCCCGACCGCAATGGATGAGTAGCCGTAACTGAATCGCTGAAGTTCAGGGGAAATGGGCCTTGGCTCGCGTGGCACGGAGTTACGGCTCTCGCCGTTGCGGTCGGGCGAAGCCCGGTCGTAGCGAGCGCTTTGCCTACTTACGTTTGAGCCACACGCTCTTAATCTTAATTCCGTCTTTAATGAATAATTTCTCAAAGAGGGTGACGTCGGGAATGGTGAGTTCCTTCGCCTTCTCATTTCCTTCGTGAAGGTCGAGGGTTTCCCGTTCGATTTCCCAGACGTCAGTAGTCTTCGCGATTGCGGCTCGCATCCACTCAAAATACCCGTCGTGGTCGGTTTTAACGTGGAAGAGTCCGTCTTTTTTTACGACGCGGGCGGCTTCCCGTAAAGTCGACTCCTTCAAAAAGCGATTTTTCCACTGGGCTTTCTTCGGCCACGGGTCGGGAAAGTAGAGGTAGAGCGCATCGATTTCTCCCTCTCCGAACATGAACCGGATGCGTTCCACGTTCCCCCGGAAAAAGAGCAGATTCTTTAGACCCTTTTCGGAAACCTTTTCGGCCCCTCGGTAAATGATTTTAAATTTCCAATCGATTCCGACGTAGAGGTCCTTCGGGTTCTTCTCGGCCCAGGCCCGAGTGACGTGTCCGGTATTGCATCCGATTTCGACGTGGAGGCGCTTCGTTTTCGCGCCGGGAACGTCAAACCGTTCGCGCCACTTTCCGGCGTGCGTTTCGGTTTCGTGGTCGGAGTACGCGATCCCCGGGAACTCCCCCAGTTTAGCGGAGTAGGGGTTTTTTGCTTTCCCGTAGCGGTAGTCGGGATGGGAAAGGGGAAGACGAGAGATTTCGGGTTTCTGGGACGGCATGTGGGAAGGGTCGTATCATAAAAAAAGAAAAAGGACCCTCTCCACGTTTTCCTTGAAAGCCTGGCTGAGGCATTTCGTAACGGAGGAGAGAGCCCTTTTTTGATTCTGTATCTTCGGTCAGTTCGATTTAAATCCCGGAATTATCCGAGGAGTTTAAGGGCGACCTGAGCGTTATTATTCGCCTGGCCGAGGACGGAAACCGTCGCTTGGGTCAGGATGTTATTCTTCGTGAGTTCCGACGTTTCTTCCGCGATATCGGTATCCCGGATGCGGCTATTCGCAGCGGAAAGGTTTTCGCGGTAGATGCCGAGGTTATTAATCGTCGACTGGAGGCGGTTTTGGAGAGCGCCGAGTTCCGAGCGGTTCTCGTTGATCTTCGTGATGGCCTTATCGAGCATCTCGAGGTTCATCTGGGAACCTTCTTTAGTCGCGTTATCCACGCCTTCTAAATTGAGCGCCTTCAGGGTCGACGTGAGATTTTTAGCGTTAAATTTGAATCGATCTTCGAAGTCGTTATTTTTAATCCCGACTTGGATATCGAGGGCTTCGGAATTTCCGTCCAGAAGCTTTCGTCCGTTAAATTCAGTCGAAAGGGCGATCCGGTCGATCTCTTCCTTTAAGCCTTTTACTTCCTTATTGATGAAGCCGCGTTCCGTATCCCCGATGGTGTCCGAAGCGGACTGGATCGAGAGTTCCCGGAGACGGGTTAAGATATTTCCGGTTTCGTTCATTCCGCCTTCGGCGACTTGAACCAGGGAAATCCCGTCGTTCGCATTTCGTTCCGCTTGGCGCATCGAACGAATGTGGGCTTTTAACTTTTCGCTGATCGCGAGTCCGGCGGCATCATCCGCAGCGCGGACGATTCGGGATCCCGAAGCGAGTTTTTCGAGCGACTTGTTTTGAGCATCATGATTGAGGTTCAGGTTTCGCTGAGCCGCAATCGCTTGTACGTTTGTATTAATCCGAAGAGACATGATCGTTATCCTCCAACGAGTTTCGTGCCATTCCTCCTTGATCTATCCACCCTCATCTAAGGGTGGGGTTTATTACTTCTTGCCCACCGGCAATCCCTGCCGATTTCAATGAACTCATCGGAGGCCCAGAAATTACCTTTAAGAAAAAAGTGAAAGATATCAGGAACTTATACCTGATTTAGTTAGTCAGGTAAAAAGCAGAGCTAAAGAATACGGTATTCTATGCCGATGAAATACCTAGGGAAAAGACCATTTTTTTCTCCTGGGGATGGATGCGGAACGTCAGGAAACAGCTCGAAAAATATTTTAAAATATTTTCAAACCCGACCCTCTTTCTAGGGATCGGGGCCTGCCTCCTTACGGGTTGCGAGGCATCGCGAGACTCGATTTGTAAGGAAATCCCCGCTTCCGTCCGGGAAGTCTCCTCCTTTCGATCCGAACTCGACTCCCGCCTGATCGGTCGCCGGATCGCCTCCGTCGGTAAAGGGAAGTCCGCGAAAATAAGTCCGGAAGGGGAAGACGTCGCCTCCTGGATGGACTGGACGGAGCGGACGTTAAAACGCGCCCAGTGGGCTCGCGATACCCTCCAAGGGGATAAGAACTCGAAGAAGGCCATTCCTTACTTAAGTGAGGCTAGCCTCTCCCTCGTTTCACTCCACGGGTTTCTCGAGCAGAAGAAATGGCAGAAGGCCTATCAGCAGCTGGAGCGGATCGGTGAAAATTTAGAGAAGGTGAACGCGATTGCGTGCGTGCCGGCGAAAGCTGCGCCGAATTCCGTTGAACGGGCACCGGCTGCGGTTTTACCGCAGAAAAAGGCTCGAAAAGGGAAGAAATAGGATTATCGCGAATCCGTTAGCGAACGAGCGATGGATTATGGCGAGGAGAATTATCGAGGACCCGTCCGGAAGTAGGGAGGGTCGGGCAGGATTGGTCGCCGTACTGAAAGCCTGGGTTTTCAGCGCAGTTCACTTCAATTTGGATCCGCTGCGGTGCGGGAGTTACACCGTCCACTGCCCCGGAAATGCTCGCGATCGACCGCTCGGGAACTTTACGCGTCGGTTGGGTCTGCATCGGTTGGAGGGTCGCGAATTGAATTTGGTCAGAGTCGCGAAAGAGGTGAAAGATCGAATAGCCAAAGCCAGCCGTGACCATGAGGAAGATCACAAGCTCGAGCGGATTAATCCGGTAGCGCCTAGCTGTCTTAAATTGAGTTTGCTTCGACCCCATACAAGAAGTTCTTCGGCCATTCGGGCCCGGAGCTTAAGTTTCCGCTCTCTTTTCGGTTGGTTTTCCCGTTCGACAGAACACTGACAGCGATCGCGAATTCAGGTAAACGTGGGGGAGACCCCTATGGACGCACTGGCCCAAACCTCACTCCTCGTTTCGCTGACCGCGTTCTCGCTCGGCTTCTCGACCCTCGCGCGAAACGTCCGAAATAAGCTCTTCCTGCTCTACGCTGCGGGTTGCCTCGCGATCTCCGCTTGGGCGCTCTTCTTCTTCATCTCGAGCGTTTTCCCAATGAACGGATGGTACGGGTGGCATTTAAGTCTGAATGCGTGGCTCGTGCCGCCGAGTCTCCTCTTTATCCAGTCGATGATGCGAATCGATCGCTGGTTCTCGAGTCGGTTCCTCTTCTGGGGATCGCTCTTCCTCTGCTTACTGATGACCGTCATGATTCTGCTCGGACTCGAGCGAAACGACCTCATTAAGAACATCATCTTTTTTACCCCGACTCTGATCGTGGGTCAGATTCTGATCCTCATGATTTTCGACCGGGAGTTAAATCCGGTAGTGGGCATTCGGCGGCGCTGGATGCTTTACGCCGGAACGCTCCTCGTGCTCGCCACGCCGACGATGGACCACGTGCCGGGACTCTGGATCGGCATCCCAATCTTCGGAAACCTCGCGCTCACCGGATTTATCTTCCTCGTTTCGGCCGCCATTACCCAGCAGCGTCTCCTTAACCTCGGCAGCCTGATGGCCCGCTTCCTCGTGATGGTCGTCATCTCGTTTATGCTCGCGGGGATTTACGCTTTAATCGCCGCCTGGGCTAAAGAATTCGCGCTCTTTTTTCTGAATTCTTTCATCACTACTTTCTTTCTCCTGACTCTGCTGGAACCGATTCGCAGCATCGTTCGGTACGGAGTCGATCACCTGGTGACCCGGCAGTCCCTCGGTCTGAAAATGGAAATCGAAAAATCACTTCGGGAACTCGCACTCGTCGTAAATCCGAAGGATTCCCTCTCGATTTTCGAAACCTTTCTGACGAAGATTCTTTCTCCCCAGGGCCTCGCTTTCTATATTCCGTCCTCCGACCCAAAAATTCTCCGGCGCGAACGCTCCACCGGGAAAGGGGCGCGATTACTTTCCGCTCCCGGGGAAATCCCGAAGCACCATCCCATATTTGATGCCCTCGAAAAACCCAAGGTGCTGCTCGACCAGATTCTGGATGACGAAATCGAACGGATGGCGGGCCGGGAGGCGAAGGCTCGGGTGATTACCTGGCGTGACGCCATCCATGGCCTCGGCGGAAATATTGTTTTCCCGTTCCAAAAGGATGGGCGGGTGCTCGGCATTGCGGTTCTCGATGTACCGACTCCACCCGACGCCTTCGGTGCGAACTGGTCGATCCTGCGGGAAATTGAACGCCTCGCCGACCGCGTGGCCGAGCTGCTCGAAAAATCTCCGGTTTTTGAACGTGAGCGTGAAGTCGAACGATTAGCCACCCTCGGAGATATTGGGCCGCGCCTTTTATCGCCCCGAGAGGATTTCGAATCTCGTGCGCGAGGCCCGCCGCC
>JANXTV010000127.1 GCA_025352185.1 Oligoflexia bacterium | reverse complement strand
GTCGATTAGTACATGGACACATTGGGTATGATTTGTTTTGGTTTTTGTTAAGTATTGCCGTATCGGAAAATTTTAGTTTGGCTCAATCTCATCGCGATAGAATTGCAAGTATTCAAGATGGAATCGATAAGAAAGAGCGCTACTTTCTAGATGCGATTGCAGATTCGATAAAGTCTGGGGAAATTTGTTACGAATATCCGGAGCCGTTAATTACTTGGGTCTCGGAAAAGTTGGATGCAGCATAGTGCAAATGCGTAAGTTTGCATGGATATCCACATGTAATTTCCGTAGAGTCATTTCATGAGTCGTATTTTCCCGGTAATAAAGAATGGTAAGTATCGTTTGCTCGTTTCGGAAACTGTAGTGCTTATTCCAGAATTCGGATTGCAGATTGGACTACCAATTGCTGAAGGTAAAACAATTGATATCAATTTTGTATTTCTGCAGGAACTTGGTTCGCCCGGTCGCTACGCCACTGAGGTAGATGGGCCGAACCTAGTCTTGAAGTTAGTTAATTTCGTAAACGCATTAGGTGCAGGTTTAAATAGTCCCATTGAATTCGCTATAGGTGCCTCAAAGTTTTATTTGCAGCTTTACGGTGAAGGGAGTCATTCCGGCCATCTTTGTTTATCGATGTCGATTTACTCTATGGATTCTTTAAATGCGTAAAACACCGGCGTTCGCAAAAAGACGAGGTAGCCGTAGTCGTTATAAGCAAAACGCAATGGGGTCAATTACTTGGTATTTGGGATTTGTAGAAGCCCTTTTTGTGACAGGTGTATTGACGACTACAATCGATTGGGTGCGGGTATTTTGCTCTGTTCTGATGGTATTGTGTTTAACGTTTTATGGGGCAGTTTACGTGTATTTTATGGTGAATGATCGGGATCGTCTGCAGTCGGAGGCTTTTAACTTGGAGAGTCAGGAGCTGACGATGTTGAGTGACATAGGTGGAAGCGAAGCGATCTCAGTGACGTCGGTTACCGGACCTCTTGCTTTAACTGATGGTGGTAATGAGCCCGCGAAGTAAAGTAGCTAAGAAAGTTTGCTGGTTCGATCGTATTCGGGACTTGCCCCCTCGCGCCTCGGGCTCCTGCCCTCAGCTCCGGGGGCGGGCTCAGAACTAAATCGAACCTCCTGTTCGATTTGCCGCGCGAAACTCCTTCGGAGTTCCCCGCGGCCGTTCTTCGTCGTTCAAGTCCCCTTGGTAGCCTCGTTATTAAATAAAAAGTCCCGCCCGTTCTTGCGAACGAGCGGGACTTTTTATCCAAAAATGGGGTGACCAAGGGGACTTGAACCCCCGACCCCCGGAATCACAATCCGGTGCTCTAACCAACTGAGCTATGGCCACCACAGAATGAGCGAGTGGGTAGAATTAAGATAGGATGGGGGAGGTGTCAATCACTTGATTTCCCCGCTCAGCTTTGCGAGCGTGGAGGGATGAAAATTTCCTCCCGCCGGCCCGAACTCCTGGGAATCCTTCTCCTTCTTTCCGCATCCGTCTCCTCCGCTACCGCCGGGGTTTTTAATATACCGCGGTTCGTCGAACCGGGTAAAAACGCGGTCGGATTCGAGCCCGAAGTGGTGCTTACTAACGGGGGCGGGGCGGGCGCGAACCTCCACTATACTCAGGGCATCACCGCCTTAAATAACATCCACGCGGTCTTAGGCACTGGGGGCGGACAGCGGCGTTTCCGGATGGGCGGAGCGGCTACGTTCGACTTTTTCCCGGACGTGGACGACCAGCCCGGCATGGGGATCGCCACCCAAGCGATCTACTATAAATACCAGAATGACTACGGTCAGCTCGAAGTGACCGCCATCCCTTACTTCCATAAAGCTTTCTTTAATGGCCAGGGAAACCAGGTCGAACCCTTCCTCGCTCTACCCTTCGGACCCGCATTCCACGCCGGCGAATACCACTGGCAGTCGCAGCTCGTTTTCGGTGCGGGCTTCCACCGGGAAAAAACGAATCTCCACTTCATCGCCGAAGTCGGCGTGAACCTCGGAAAAACGGATAGCTACGTCTCGGGAGGCATCCTCTATCAACCATGACCCTCGGCGCTCCTCCGCGGCCAGCACCGCGCTCTACGCGGCGTTCTTCCTCACGGCGATTAAACTCGTCGTCGGGAGTATTACCCACTCGGTGGGCGTGATCTCGGAAGGGATTCACTCAAGCCTCGATCTCGTCTCGGCCGCCATCGCTTTTTTTACCATCCGCGAAGCGGGAAAGCCGGCCGACGTCGATCACCCCTTCGGCCACGGAAAATTCGAAACGCTTTCT
>JANXTV010000087.1 GCA_025352185.1 Oligoflexia bacterium | reverse complement strand
ATGACCCTCTTTCAAGACGACGCCCCTGTCACAGTCCGCCAAAACCTCTGACAAAACCATGAGGATCGACATGCCCTCTTCCGCCAGTTTGTTCAGCGGGGCGTGACCTCGGCCTTGGCACCACGTCAATGCCCCACGGCGATGCCCGGTTAAACCATCGGTATCATTCACTATTTAAAGCGCCGCCCTCGGAAATCGAACTTCGAAACACGTATTCGGGGAGTCCTCGATAAGCCGAATCGAGGCAGAATGGTCGTCGAGAATGCCCTTCGCGATTGAAAGTCCGAGACCCGTCCCTTCGCCGACGTCTTTAGTCGTGAAGAACGGATCGAATAGGCGCTCCCGAATTTCCACGGGTATCCCCACGCCGGAATCCGTCACGCGGAGGACGACCGCCCCCGAGTCATCCCTCACCTCGATCCGAACCCAGCGATCAACCGCTTCGGAGGACGTGGTGGCGCTCGCCTTCGCCGCATCGATTGCGTTATTAATAAGATTTATCGCGACCTGCTCGATTTCGACCTCGTCACAGTGGATGGCCACATCCGTAAACGATTCGAAACTGACCGGGACGTTAAATCGCTTTGACCGGAGCTCAGCAAATACGAGCGCTTCGCGAATAATTTCGGTGAGCGGTAAAACCTTTCGAATACTTCCCTCTGAACTTCGGGAAAACTTTTTCAGCCCCGTGACAATTCGCTCAATTCGGGCGGCTGCTTTTTGGATTGCATCCACTTTCGACATCGCCTTCTCAGATTCGCGGACCACGTTCGCCAGGAGTTTCGCCTGACCGGAGATAATCGTCAGAGGATTATTAATCTCGTGAGCGATACCGGCCGACATCTCACCGAGCGAAGCGAGCTTAGAGTTTTGCATGACCTTCATGCGCTCCGTCTCGATTGCGCGCTCCATCCGTTTTTCATTCGTACGATCCTCAAACGAGACGACCGTACCGATGCATTCGCCACCCACGAAGATCGGGGCGCTGAAGTGAGATACCGAAATCTTCGAACCATCCCGTTTTGAAAAGAGATCGTCCTTAATTGAATGGCTAATCATCCGGTTGAGAGAATCGTGCGGACCGAGGGAATGCATCAGCTTTCCGATTACTTCGCCCTCGTTTTTTAATCCCAGGAGCCGAATCGCAGCCTGGTTAATGAAAGTTACCTTTCCTTCCGTATCGATTCCCCAGACCCCGTGCTGAACGGAGTTTAAAACTACGGAGAGGTAATTCCGTGATTCGAGACTGGCCGAATGGAGCGCCGTGAGGACCATACTAAACGCCGACAGAGCCGAAATATGAACCCAGAGTGCAAAGATTCCGTCTACGTTTCCCGATTCGTACGGTATCCGCGAACTTGTGAGCGCCGAGAATCCTGAAATCACGATGAGTAGCGCGAAAGTCGCGAACTGCCCAAACCGCAGGACGCACCAGGATAGGATTAGAAAAGTGGCCGGAATAAAAATCAGGTCCGTCGAAAAAATTCCACTCCGGGTACCTACGATGAGGGCAATCCCGAGTATTCCGACGAGCTCCCAGCGTTTCTCCATCGCGAGGGATAAATTTTGGCGAGAGATCGTGAGGAGAAACGGGGCCGCGAGCACGACTCCGAGCGCATCCCCCATCCACCAGACCCGCCAAGCGTCCACCAGCGCGGACGATGGTAGAATGGCGCCAAAATACAAAGAGCCGACTCCGATCGTAGCCGAAAGAAACATACCGATCGCGGCCGCGGCCGCCAGCGCAAGGACATCGCGAACTCGGTCCAGACTCTTCCGAAACGAAGCGCGCATCAGAATAAACCGAGACAGGAGTACTGCCGAAGTCGTACCGGTCGCAATCCCGCACGCCACGAGGACGGGAGTAGGGTGAGAAAAATTAATCGCAAATGACCCGAGGAACATTCCGACGGCGGCCCAGGGACCAAACCAGGTCACCGCCGCAACTCCGATTCCCGTCGGAAGCCAGAAAAGGGTGATGTTCGAATTAAAGTACGGAATCATGAGCCCGAGACGGCCCGTGATGAACACGACGATCGCTATTCCGAGTATTCGAAAGAGGTAGGTGAGGTCGGTCTTCTGCGCGGTGAGTGAATCTGCAGAGTTATTTTCCATTCGGCGATACTCTAAAATTCTAACACCAGCGACAGGCGTTAAACTAACACCGATTCACCCCCGGG
>JANXTV010000025.1 GCA_025352185.1 Oligoflexia bacterium | reverse complement strand
CCTTCCCGCAGAGGATCAGTCGCGTTTCATGGTCCGTTTCATGGCTCCGGTCGGATCGTCGCTCTCGAATACGGACGAAAAAATGCTCGCCGCCGAGAAAATACTTAAGGAGACTCCCGAAGTCCTTACGTATTTTTCATCGGTGGGCGGATTCGGTGGCGGAGACGTAAATACGGGAATGGCATTCGTCACGTTAAAACCGAAGGGTTCCCGTAAGCGCGATCAGTTCGCGGTTATGGATGATCTACGAGAAAAGTTTAAAGCGCTAAAAGGCGTGAAGGCATTCGTGCAGGACCTTTCGGCACGGGGATTTTCTTCCGGCAAGGGTTACCCCATTGAATTTTCTATCCAGGGCAGTGATTGGGAGAAACTCGCCGCGGCGAGCGAAACCATAAAAGATGAAATGGATAAGTCCGGCATCATGGTCGATGTCGATAGTGACTACCAGCGAGGGATGCCCGAAGTCCAAATCCTACCCGACCGTGCGAAAGCCGCAAACCGAGGCGTTACCGTCCAGCAAATCGGTCAGACGATTAACGCACTCATCGGAGGCGCGCTCGCCGGATATTACTCCGAAGGGGGCCGACGGAATGAAATCCGGGTGAAACTCGACGAAAATGATACCCGTCCGTACCAGGAACGACTCGATTCGCTTTACTTACGAAATAATCGCGGCGAACTCGTGCCGATGAAGGAAGTCGTCAACTTAAGGGAAGGAAAGAGTCTTCAGCAAATCACCCGTAAGGATCGTCAGCGAGCGATTACGATTTATTCGAACGTAAAAGCAGGTGCGAACCAGGCCCTCGCACTCGAGACCGCCGAAAAGATCTCTCGACGCGTCCTACCCGCGGGATACCGCTTCGTCACGACCGGATCCTCCCAGACGTTTAAGGAATCCTTCACGAGTCTTATTTTTGCGCTTTTTCTCGGGATCATCGTCGCGTACATGGTCCTCGGTTCGCAGTTTAACAGTTTCATTGATCCGATAACGGTTCTCCTAGCCCTTCCCTTTTCGCTTTCGGGCGCGTTTCTGACGCTCTGGCTATTCGGAAAGTCACTCAACCTCTATTCGATGATCGGCCTTCTCCTCCTGATGGGAATTGTGAAGAAGAATTCGATTCTCCTCGTCGAATTTACGAATCACGTCCGTGATCACGGAGAGAAAGATGTCCGAAAGGCACTCATGGAAGCCTGCCCAAACCGACTGCGACCGATTATCATGACGTCGCTCGCGACGGTGGTCGGAGCCATTCCGGCAGCCATCGCATTCGGACCGGGCGCTGAATCTCGCGGGCCCATGGCCCTGTCGGTGATCGGCGGAGTAACTCTATCCACGATCCTCACGCTCTTCGTCGTGCCGTGCTTCTATAGCCTCTTCGCAAGTAAACGGCGGGAAAAGGTAGAGCTTCCAAACGTCCTTGCGACTCACGCTGAAGCTTAGAGAGAATCTCGGAGCTTACGCACGGACTCGAGGCAAGACTCTTCCATCGGCTCGATGGCGAGCGCACTTTCAAATTCGCGGATTGCCCGGAGGGTAAATCCTTTAGCGGCATAAACGCGACCGAGGTTCATGAACGGGAAATACCGCGATTCATAACGGGGGGCGCGCTTCGCTTTTTCAAACCAGGAGATCGACTCGTCGAGCTTTCCCTGGCTCACGAGGTAGGACCCGATATCGTTATAGGAGTTTCCGTAGTCGGCGTCGATTTCGATCGCACTCAAGCACTCCTGGATCGCGAGGTCGTACCGATGGTGGGCGCTGTATGCCCATCCGAGAAATGCGTGGGCCTCGGCCGTGGGTAAGACGCGAATCGATTTACTGTAGATCGGAATCGCTTTCGCCGTTTGCCCCTTTCCGTGGAGCTCCCGTGCTTCGGCGCAGATCTCGAGTGCCCTTCGTTTTAGAAAGTCACACTCGGGCAGATTCGGCCGTATTTTTCGCGAATTTCGCTGAACTCGAAAACCCTGTTCCATGGATTCTCTTCTCCTAGACAGAATCGAATCACAGATTTTCGGACGGGCACAAGCCCCCCCACACGTTTTCGTAAACTTTCTTCTGGGAGCGCCGTAAAGCCGCTCCCATGGCCGGTTGACAAGTCATGAAGAAGTGGATCACGATCGAGTTCGGCGCCCACGAGCGCTCCCCGATGGGTAAGAAGTCTGCGCCCTCGTCGACGGGCGCTTAGCAAAACTCGGCGCTGGCCGGTTAATAAACTAAGTTTAAACATTCCGGCCGTCACATTTTCTAAACCATCATCCGTGTCAGGTAAGCCGTCAATCAACATTCATTGACCCGCTCAGCGTCTTCTATCACGCTTAGGATGAATGCTAAGTCCCGCAAACCACCCCCTGGAACAAAAGAGACTCGAAGCCCTTCGCGAATACGAAGTCCTCGATACGGAAGCCGAGCAATGTTTCGACGACTACACTCAGCTCGCCGCGAGATTACTGAATTTACCGATGGCGGTCATTTCGCTGGTCGATGAGAAACGCCAGTGGTTTAAAAGTACGGTCGGTCTCGACGCGAAAGAAACTCCGAGAGAAATCTCCTTCTGCGGCCATGCGATTCTAGAGACCGAGCCGGTCTTTATCGTCGAAGATGCGAGTCAGGATGAACGTTTCAAGGATAATCCGCTGGTAATCGGGGGACCCCAGATTCGGTTCTACGCGGGAGCGCAGCTCGTTACGCCCGAACACTTCCCCGTGGGCACCCTCTGCGTAATCGATTCAAAACCACGAAAGCTTTCGCCCACGGAACAAGAAACCCTCGCCGTCCTCGCCCGCCAACTCATGGCCCAGCTCGAGCTCCGTAAGGCGAATCGAATCCTCCGCGAAAATGAGAAGACGATTTTAAAACAGCAGGCCCACCTCATCGACTCCCAAAAGATGACGGCACTCGGGAGAATGGCGGCCGGAATTGCTCACGAGATTAATAACCCCCTCAGCATTATCCGTGGACGATCGGAAATTCTCCTGATGGCGGCCGAAAGCGCAAACCCGATCGAGCCGAAACGGATCGCGGACTCGGCGGAAATGATCATAAAAACGGTGGACCGAATTGGAAAGATTGTAAAAGGCATGAAGGGACTCACACGTTCCTCGAGCGTCGATCCGTTTAAGGAAACGTCCGTATCGGAAATCATGGTCGATACGCTCGAATTCTGTAAGGAGCGCTGCACTTCACGAGGAATTAATATTTCCGTGGATGCGTCGGAAATTCCTATTTTACTCGAATGCCGACCCGAGCAGATCGTCCAAGTCCTCTTAAACCTCATCGGGAATGCGTCGGATGAAATCGAAGGAACCCCGAACTCGTGGATTAAGATCGAATCCTGCGTCACGAATGACGGCGTGGACCTCATGGTAACGGATTCCGGGACCGGCTTAACGGAAGCGGTTCGTACCCAGATGTTCGAACCCTTCTTCACGACTAAAGAGATTGGAAAAGGCGTGGGCCTCGGCCTCTTTATTTCTACGAGTATCGTTGAATCCCACGGCGGTACGCTCTCGGTGGATCCCAAATCAAAGAATACTCGGTTCATCATTCACCTCCCGAAACACCAAAATCTCGGGCAACAAAACCTCTCCGCATCCTGACAGCTGCCTAACCTTTAGACAGGCCGGCCCTCGGGCGCCTCTATAACTATCTGAAATAACACACTATTTTATAGGCTGGCCTCGAATTTTCCTGGCATCGGCCTTGCTTTTCTATAGCCCTGAGAGGGTCTAGTTCTGGACCCGGTGTGTTTTTAAAGAGGAGTTTATTATGAAGGTCCAATCCAAGTTTTTCTTAATGTCCACGGTAGCTATCCTCGCGATCATCTCGAGCGCGTCGGCCGTCGATGTACCCGGTCTTAGCCGTGCAAAGTTCCTGTGGAGCTCCATCCACCGGAAAGACGCGAAACTCGATAAGACGAATGAGCAACTCGTGATCGAAGAGTCGTTCGACGAACGCAGCGACGGCTACTCGAGACGCAAAACCAAAAAAGCATTGAAAACCGGCTCGCAACTCCGCGTCCTCTGCCGCGAATTAAAGGACGTCATCGAGTCGAACGAAAATGGCGATCTCGACGAATGGGCACTGAAAGATGAATGCGGCGATATTCAGCCTTACTCGGATCGCGTCGTGGAACCTAAAGTGGTCGAGCCCGCGATTGAACCGCTTCCCCCTACGAATAATAACGACGAAGAGATGACGACTTATGTCGACACCGATGGTTTCCGTTACTCGATCTCGGTTCGCGAACTCCGCGAAATCGAAGAGCGCCGGAATCAGCCGAACGACATGGACATCAACGTCGGTGGTTCCGGAAATCAAGGTAAAGGAACCGGTAACCAGGGCACTGGTAATCAGGGCAAGGGAACTGGGAACCAGGGCAATGGTGACCAACGGAATAACCCAGGGCCAGATAAGAAAGTAATCAACAAAGGCGATCAGCGGAATAACGCTGGACCCGATAAAACGAAGAAACCAAACGACGGCGACCAGCGGAATAATGCTGGACCCGATAAAACGAAGAAGCCGAACGACGGCGATCAGCGAAATAACGGCGGACCGGATAAAAAACCGGGAACCGGAAATCAAGGCAAAGGAACTGGAAACCAGGGCAAGGGCACTGGTAATCAAGGTAACGGTGACCAGCGAAACAACGCCGGTCCGGATAAAACGACGAACTTTCGCCGTCTTGAACGCGTCACGATCGAACCGATCGTCATCGAACGTCCAGTTTTCAAAGTATCCACGATCGATATTTCGAAACTAAATCTCCCGACGCTTCAATTAAAGCCGCCTGTGATCAAGCAAGAGATGGTTCGCATCGAGTTTACCGCGAAGGGAAAGAAGAAAGTCGTAAGTAAAAAATCAGGCCGTCTCGAAATTTCCGATGAAGACGGAAATGTGATTTACCAAGATTCGAATAAGCAAAAGCGGAAACAAAAGGCGACCAAGGGAGCATCCACGGAAGTCGTTACTGACAACACCGACCTGATCGCAGGTTTGAAAACGATCATGGAATCCAAGTCGGAATCCGTTGAGGACGTCAATAATCTGAAGTCTAAAAACTTCGAGCCGCTCATCCGTAAAGCAGCCCTCATTCGGGCCGCCGCGGGACTCAGCGTTTCCGGCCAATTCTAAGCTCGAAACGAAAACCAGAACTCGAAAACGGATCAGGATCTTCCTGGTCCGTTTTCTTTTTTTTCGTGACGCCACCAGTTAGCGCACCGAAGGCGCGCGCCTGAATAAGGAGTGAGCAGCTGCCTAAGCACGACCCCGCATTCTGCCGTCATTTCCGGTAATGGGGACTGTAGAGTGAAGCTCGGGCCGCGCCTCCCGGCTCGTAAATAGACAGAATGATTTAAGTATTTCGTAAAGCACGCAAATCTATAACGCATGGCATGAACGCTGCAAAATGGCCTGCGTCCGTAGGATGCGGATAATAATACTCCTCTCTCAACAAAAGCCCTCCGGACTAAAGTTCGGGGGGCTTTTGCTTTGTCGTTTCCGCGAGTCTTTCGCGCCATCGACTGCTATAACCTAAGACTCGCTTATGCTCTTCCTGAACCAGATTAAGAAAGACTTCCAACCCGGCACCTGGAAGAAGGGACAAACCTCCTTCCGTGAGGGGCAGGTCACCCAGGTGAAACTCAAGAACCACCTCGTGATCTCCGAGGTCGACGAACCTACGCCCGGGGGCAAGGTCGATAAGTTAAAAACGACGATCCTCATGGACCGGGGAACGATCCGGTCGTCGAGTTGTACGTGCTCGGCCCACGGCATCTACGAGAAGCACTGTCGCCACGTGGCGGCCCTCTCGAGCTGGATCTTGGCGAAGGGTTCCCTTCTTCGCGCCGGAATTGTGGATGGCGACGAAGGCTCCGCCGCTCACGACGAAACCGAAGTCCAAAAGAAAAAACCGGTTATCCCGAAATTCATTAAGGCCGAGCCCGTCGCTTTCGTGCGCGGAATTCTCGAAGATAAAGTTCTAACCGGCATCACCGTCGAAGCGGCGCTTCGGTACCCCGATCCGATTAAAGAGCGCGAAGTCGTCTCCACGCTGCACCAACTGATTAAGAAAGACGCCGATACCTATAAAACGACGGACGGCCTCCATCTAAAGCTCCTCCACGAATTTATTCCGATCCTCCATAACGTGCACGCGCCTAAAGTCCCTTATCAGGGCGCGACGATGCTCGAGAATCTTGCGAAGCTCCTCTCTCACGAACATAAAAATCAAATCGTTTACCACGAGAACATGACCGTGAAGTACGATACGACGCCTCTAAAACTCATGTCCTTAAACGTGGGTCGGAAGAGCGAGCTCGGTCGTCTCCTGACTTACGAATTTAAGAACGACCGCTTCCGGATCGAATCAACGGAGCTTGAAAAACTTTCGGCGCAGGGACGGCTTTCGTCTTCTTATTGCCTATACG
>JANXTV010000001.1 GCA_025352185.1 Oligoflexia bacterium | reverse complement strand
CGGGACGTATGTGCGAGCTTCGCGACCTGAGCGTGGGTCAGCGCCTTATGTTTGATAACTTCGACGATCTTATCGTTCAGATCGCTGCGGATCTCGATCTCAAGACCGTCCGAAGGCGAAAGCCCGAGGACTTCCGCTAATTCCTTCGCCGAACGGGCGACGATTCCTTTATTCTTTTTCATCGAGTAGCTCCTTCAGTCGTTTCTTCCCTAAGTCCAATTCGGTTTTCGGCGTCTTCTCGGTCTTCTTCGTAAACGCGTGAAAAACTAAAACTTCGTCGGCGAGCCTCGCCAGGTAGAATACTCGGTAGGCCCCGCTTCGATCCTTCAGCCGCAGCTCCTCGACCCCTGGCCCCACCAAGGCCATCGTCCGCGATAGAGGCATTCCGAGCTTCGCGCCCTTTTGAAGATCAAAGATCGCCTTTCCTAACTCCCGACGAACCTCCTCCGGGAACTCCTGGATTATGGTTCGAGCTTTCGGATGGAATCGGGCAACCTTCACGACTTAATTGTCCCATATCTGGGACATATAGTCAATCCCGTTCTTTCGCCGCATTCTGGCGAGCAAATGCCTCGGATGCGCCGATCACTTCGGCGACCCGTTTAAAGCTTTTATAGCGGCTGTAAAGCGCCCGTAGATCAGAAGGAGTAAGAACTTTAGGCTCAGGATAGGCCTCGAACTCGAAGACCACGACAGCGCGAGGGCCGAAATTCCGTTCGTCTACCTCGTCGACTTCCGCACCATTATCGTTAAAAAAATACCCGTAGAATTTAATGATGGGGCTGAAGATTAGGACGAGAACGCAAATCATACTCCGCGAATCATTCCCTGCTTCGCTCGAAAGCCGAAGTACCACCCGAGACCTCGACGCACTAAGTATCCGCATCGACTTTCACTTCACTTGCGAGCTCCCCCGCAATGATCCGCATCTCGTTAAGGAACCGCACTTCGTCGCGCGCCCGAACTTCGGGATCCGTCGTTCGCAGGAGCGCCGCGGGATGGGTGGTAACGAAGGTTTTCGCGGCGTACGCGGTTTCGAAAAACTGCCCGCGCACGTCTTCTAAGCGAATGCTTCGACCCAGTACCGCTTGTGCCGCCGTAGCTCCGAGGCACACGACGATCCGGGGTCGAAGCATTCCGATCTCCGCTTGGAGCCAGGCTCGGCACGCTGAAACTTCCGACGATAAGGGCTTCTGGTGGAGCCGAATCTCACCGCTCGGCACCCATTTAAAATGCTTTACCGCATTCGTCACGTACGCCACGTGGCGCTCGATTCCCGCTCCATGCAGAATTCGGTCGAGCAGTTCTCCCGCGGGCCCGATAAAAGGCTTACCCGCACGGTCTTCCTGGTCCCCGGGTTGCTCACCGATAAAAACGATCTCCGCATTCACCGGGCCCTCCCCGAAAACGGTCTGCGTCGCCTTCTCACAGATCCCGCACGCCCGGCACTTCTTTGCTGCGTTTTCTAAAAGCGGGAGCGACCACTCACTTTCCGGCTCGGACGGAAACCACTTTTTTGCGGACACTTTCTGGCTTTCAAAAAACTGATCGAGGCGCGCCCCGGAATTTTTAATTAAATCACGTATGAGCTCCGTCTCGGGCAGAGTGTCCCAATACCTTACCGCCATTTCTTTTTTCATCATCCGGATTTTAATTCGCGCCGGATTAAACGTCGAAGCGTAATACGTTTTCCATACCTCTTCGATCGCATCGATCTTCGGCGCCTCGCTACGCGGACATCCCGGTAAAAACTCTAGCTGCTTTCCGTCCCAACTTACAGATAGGTCGTCCGTGAGTATCGTCCAACGCATGTTCGCGAATCTTCGGGCGAAAAAAGGCGCCGCCAGAGGTACGATACGGTGGTCCGGTCGGTGCCAGGCGATAAAGTGAGAGCCCTGCTCTTCCTTCACTTCTCGGAAACGTACGAAAGCCTTCATTTTATGGAGATCCTTTCGAACGGCGCGCACCATCGAATCCAGTTCGGCGACATCCGGATCAATCGTCATTTGGAGCAAATGAGAATCTTCACGCGCAAGCCTCGATAGCAATCGGTACAGCAGCGACCATTTCCGTGTCGACCGGTGGGCCGCGGCGACCTTCCCCATTTCCAGAAATTCCGGCGGAACTCGGACCGGAGGCATTAATTCGGATTCGGGATCCTGGCCTGCGCTCGGCGTCGAACTCTCGCGAGATTCGTCACGCCCGTCCGAATTTCCGGAAGAACCAAAGAGCCCGGGGAGTTCCTCCTGAGCGTCCCCCCTTTCCTTCCAAATCACCTCTTCGGGGCGAACTCCCCGCCTGAGTAGATCACGCGCTACTTCCCGCCATCCGGAAAAGTCCGGCGTGATCAGAACTTCTCGCACTAGAGTTCGCCCGTCCGAGCCGTGATTTTCGTTTCAAACAGCTCGAGCTGTTCCGCCGGAGGAGAAAGTAACTCTCCGAGCGACGTCGAGTCGAGGGCCCGTACACTCGGATTCCCTCCGTGGGCTTGGATGAAATATTTCATTCGGTGCAGGGGGACGTGCATTTTCCCCAGGTCTTCGAGTCGGAGCGCGCGAAATCTACGCATCTCAAGGATCCGCTCGACGCTGCGCACGCCCAGTCCCGGAATTCGCAGCAGATCGTGCTTAGGGGCAACGTTCACATCCACCGGAAAAAATGCGCGGTTTCGAATCGCCCAGGCGAGTTTCGGATCCTGGTGTAAATCTAAATTTCCCGAAGCGGGAGTCGTGAGTTCATGCGCCTGGAATCCGTAAAATCGAAGTAACCAATCCGCCTGATAAAGTCGGTGCTCGCGGATTAAGGGCGGACTTTTCAGGGGAAGTTTCGG
>JANXTV010000559.1 GCA_025352185.1 Oligoflexia bacterium | reverse complement strand
TTTGCGTAGATGCGGGTCGCTTCTTTCGTCGCGTCCTTTACGGTGCGAATGTTCGTGATCTGCGAACCGATGTGGAAGTGGAGGAGCTTAAAGCAATGCTCCATGCCTTGCGAACGCAGGACTTGCACCGCGTGCAGAAGTTCTGGAGTCGTGAGGCCGAACTTCGCGGATTCACCGCCGGAGGATTCCCACTTCCCGGAGCCCTTTGAGTAAAGTTTTACGCGGATCCCGATATAGGGTTCGACGCCCATTTCTTTCGCGACCTGGAGAACCTGGAAAAGTTCGGTAAGTTTCTCAACCACGATGATGACGTTCTTGCCGAGCTTACGCCCCATGAGCGCCATCTTAATGAAGCCGTGGTCTTTATAGCCGTTACAGATAATCAGCGAATCGGGAGAAAGAGTCGCTGCCGAAACGATCGTGAGTTCGGCTTTCGAACCGGCTTCGAGGCCGTAGTCGTAGGCGCGGCCGGCGTCGACGATTTCCTCGACGACTTCGCGCATCTGGTTCACCTTCACCGGGTAAACGCCTTTATAGCGACCCTTATAACCAAACTCGGCGATGGACTTACGGAACGCTTCGTTCAGCGTAATCACCCGGTGGCGGATAATATCCTGAAAACGAATGAGGACGGGCAGACTCACGCCCTGCTCTTTCACTTCTTCGATCACGGCCATCAGATCGATTCCGGGACCTTCACCGCGGCGGGGGTGCACCGTCATATTTCCGCTCGGGTTAATCGAGAAGTACTGATCTCCCCAGTTTTCAATATTATAGGTCTTTAAGGAATCGCTGGCGCCCCATGTTCTCATAGCCGTGGAGTTATCAAGGAATAACCCCGGCTTAAAGCATAATATTCGGCGTTATTTCTGAGGAGAATCGAGACTCAGGCCGTCGACTTTCCTACACGTCACTTCACACCGTACGCGGTCGAAATTGTAGAGATTATCGCAGCCGAACATCGGGGTAAAAAGCTCATTCCGGAGGCCTACCAGCGTCTGGGCGTAACCCGCAAAGGACTCGGTCCGGTAAAGGCGATCGAGGTCCACGAATTTTGCCATCCCGTGCTCCTTCCAAGCCAGGTCGAAACGGGCCTGATCGTCGGAACTGAGGGATTCACGGAGGTTAATAAACGCCCCGAGGAGGGGACGCATTTTCACGGTGGCCCGGGCGCCGCCGAGGGCCCGGCTCGCCGAAGCATATCCGCAGTCATAGCTTTCCGTTTTTAAGGCACCCGCCGCGACCTGGTTCATGAACGAAAGGAACTGCGACTTCCCGGTAAGTTCCTTCAAACGGAAAAAGAAAGAGACGAGCGTCGGTGCAAACTGGTGCGTATCGCAATTATCCAGAAACGTTAGGCCCGATGGACTATCGACTCGGCAATTCTCCGCTTCGAAAGGGGCGGCCAAGTTTTCCGGGAAATAGTCACGGAAGGTGAGGTCCTCGAGGACTTTCTTATTCGCAATTTTTGCCAAACCTTTCGCACGATTTCCGGCATACCCCCGGCAAATGCGTCGCGCGGAATTACTCAGGTCTTTCGTCTTTTCACAACAGGCGAGAATTTCATCCACGCTCCCCATCGGATAGAAATGGGCAAATGGCTGGTCGAGCGACTGGCTCGGAGTGCCGTCTCGGAAAACGCGAATACATTCGGGGAGGTCCGGATCTTCAATCACGATTTTCGGCGAATCATGAACGACGGCCGCTACGAGATCCGGTAGGGCTTCGGCCAGAAAAGGGTGATCCACCAGGCCGGTCAGCAGCGTCGCAAACGGACCCGGATTAAAGCTCAGGACGTGGACGATTTCGTGCGCGTACTGCATGGTTGAAAACTGCGCGAATTTCCAGGTGGGTAGCACCGCGAGAGTGACGCCGACCCCGGTCACCTGGGAACCCCCGAGGGCACCCGTCTCGTACGCGGTGAAAAAAACGTTCATCGTCATCGGAAAGAGCTTCTCTTTATTCGTCCCCAGCGCGCTCGCTACGCGACTATTCAGTTCGCCCATTTTCGTGATCGCGGCGGTGACGTCGGCCGGTATTTCTTTCGGATCCACCTCGCAATAATTCGTATCGTTCGCGATCCCCTCGACTCCGAAGAACTCTACCCGGTCGAGCGTCGCTTTCTTACAGAGGGCGTTTTGGACTCCCTTCGCTTTCACCCTCCCGGTAGCATCGAGTGCGCTCGGGGGTAGCTCGTAACGAATCCGGGTCGCCCCCGGAAAAAGCAACGACTCCCCGGGCTCCGTCGGCGTGACCGAAGCTTGGGACGAACCCGCGAGGATGGAGAGGAGCAGCAGGGGCATAAAGCGCATAACCCAGCGGTTTTACATTAGTTGACTAATATTATCAAGAACTGATCCGTGCGGTTTATTGCTCCCAAAGGGGGCTCATTCAGGTAAACCGACCCTAAACGCCCCGTGGCCGCCTGGCATGGGATTCGCTAACTAGCTGAGGAATCCTCCTCAAGCAGATTACGGGGGCATTTTTTCCCGAGCTAAACCCGTGGAGTTGACTGAATGGTTTCCGGTTCCGAACCCCTCAATCGTTTCGACGCCTCTCGGCTCATTTCGAGAGAGCACGAAAACCTTCTCCAGAAATGGGAGCGGCAATGTAGCGCACGCGTCGATGCTGCGCGAGAACAGCGACGGTCCGAACTGAGGGACTCTTTACCCGAATTCATGGTTCAGCTGGCAAGGACTCTCGGTAGTCCGGATCCGCAGAGCCAGGCGGATTTAAACGCCGAAGTCGCGCGGGAACACGGGGAGGACCGAGCGAATCAGCCCGAGTATTCGCTCGACGAAATGATCTATGAGTACCATATCCTACGATTTATACTCCTCACCCGACTGCACACCGAGGGCCCCTTTAACCTAGAGACTTGGCAAATCCTCCACGAGTTTCTCGACCGCGGAATTCGAAAAGCCACCGTTCGCTTCGTCGAACTTGCCACCGCGCGTGAGCTCATCCAAAAACAGGAGAACGATACCCTGCGCGAGCAGTACCTCGTCAGTAGCCAAGCCGCGGTAGTCCGTCTCGAGCAAGAACGTGAAATGCGGGAACGATTCGTAGATACGCTCACCCACGATATGCGGACGCCCCTCACGGCCGCGAAAATGTCGGCCCAGTTTTTAGTGCGCAAAGCAGAAGATGCGACTTCCGTTCGAAACCTGAGCCAACGAATCGTCGGGAGCCTGGAACGAGCGGAAAAAATGATTCGCGATCTTCTGGACTCGAACCGGTTAAAGGCCGGTCAGGGTCTCCCGCTTCACTTTGAGAATTGTAATTTCATTTCCATCGTCGAGGCGGCGCTTCGTGACCTCCGCCAGGTCTACGGATTCCGGTTCGATTTTTCGTCCGAGGTGACGGAAGCGAACGGTTATGGAGACGCCGACGCGATCCAGCGCGTGGTCGAGAATCTCTCCTCAAATGCCGTTAAATAT
>JANXTV010000555.1 GCA_025352185.1 Oligoflexia bacterium | reverse complement strand
CCTAAACGAAACCCTAATAAAGTATGAAACGGTTTCTTTCCAACTCGCTTTTATGGGGACTAGACGCCATTCGAGATTAAAATAGATCCATTTCCACTATGATACGCTGGATAAAAGGGACGTCAGAATGAAAAGCCAAATCCGATTTTTCGCCATCGCCGGGCTGCTTCTGATTGGAATAGTCGGATGTGCGAAGTCCGAATCCGCTCCAGGACGAGTTCTCCCGCAGGGAGCGGCACCTGGTCCGTCGCCATCGCCCACTCCGGCTCCAATCCCAAGCCCCGTTCCGAGTCCTACGACGAGCCCCCATCCCACTCCATCTCCGACGGGTTCTCCCGTACCCACCGCCTGCCGCTCGGAGATCTTAAAGAGTTGGTTCCCGTGGTCGGTCTTTGCGTACGGGTCCGGACTCCTCCAGGGGATGGATATCTCGGGCGGAATTGCCTCGTCGAAATTGAAACTCGACGGAGTGGATGAAGGTTACAGCAACTCGCGCGACATCGGCCGGTACGACCTATTCGCCGAAACGCTCGATTTTGCGTCGACGAATATCGCTTCCGGGTCGGTGGCCTACCAGTCAAAAATTCGATTCGGCGATTCCGTATCTGTTTACGGAAAAGTCACGAAGGCAAAACCTCTCCGCTTCGAAGACGAGAAGGATCGCTTGGTGGAACTTCAACTCCTTCTCCTCGAACTAAAAGAGAACGGGAAAGTGACTCGCACGTGCGAGTCCGCCGATAAGAAATGTGCGCTAACCCTGACGGGGTCGGACTCGTCCGTAAATCGATTTACGGTGAAGCAAGCAGAACTGAAGGGTCTCGCTCGGCTGGTCGTTTCCGTACCGAAGCATGCGTCGGCGGTGATCGTCCTCGATACGAAAAATATATCGTGGAAGGATCTCGAGGTGAAAGCGCCCTTCGAAACCGTCTGGACACTCAGTAGGCGGGGAGGCACGTTCCGGATCGATTTTATGGCATTACCCGGGACCGTCGTCCTGGCGGACTCGGTTTTTGATTTTGACTCTGCACTCCTTCTCGGCCGAGTTCTCACGCGAGATTTCAAATCTGCTGACTGCCGAGAGGACCGGGCGTGCGCGACGATTGATTCCCAGGAAATGCCGGAAAAGATCTGCCTTTAATTCTCGTACAATAAGGAAAACGAATGGATTTAGTTAATTTTTACGCCGTCGTGGGGCCCGCCGTTTTCGCACTCATCCTCCTTGAGGTCGTATTCTGTATTTACCGGAAGAATGGATACTACAGTTACCAAGATAGCCTAATGGGACTCGGCACGATGATCATCGCTCAGTGTGTGAACGTCGCACTCACCGTGCCGATTCTGATCGGATACGGGTGGATCTTCCGAAATTTTTCGCTTTTCCAGATACCGACCACGTGGTGGTCCTACGCCGCCTGCTATATCGGCGTTGATTTTCTCTTTTACTGGTTTCACCGTGCTGGGCACCGGGTGAACATCCTCTGGGCCGCGCACGTTCCCCACCACAGCGCCGAGGAACTGAACTACGCCGTCGCCCTCCGCGCGAGCCTAACCCAGAGAATCGCGTCCTTTATATTCTACTGGCCGCTAGCCCTGATTGGATTTGCGCCGGAAGTGATTCTCCCGATCGTCGCGATTAATCTGATTCTGCAGCTGCTTCCGCATACCCGCGTGATCCCGAAACTCCCTTCGCTGATCGATAGCTGGCTGAATACGCCCTATCACCACCGTATTCACCACGCCTCGAACCCCATTTACTGGGATAAGAACTACGGCGGCACTTTTATTTTCTGGGATAAACTTTTCGGGACGTTTGAAGTGGAAACGGAAGCGCCTTACTACGGCGTATCGATCCATCCGAAGAGCTGGGATCCGACCTACTTAAACTTTCACTGGTATATCGTGCTCTGGCGAGATGCGAAGGCGGCGACCCATTTTATCGATAAAATGAAGATTTGGTTTATGCCGCCCGGATGGCGGCCGCGGAATCTCGGACCGTACGAAAAGATGAGTAACTTCGAGGGCGATCGCCAGGTGAAGTACCAGACGACGGCCGTTCCGGGTTCGACGGGATACCTTTTACTCCAAGCCGCGTTTTCTTTCTGGGCGCTCTATTTTATTATCGATCCAAAATCTCCGCTCCCGGTTGCTTACCGGGTCGTGCTCGCACTTCTGCTCTACGGTTCCGTCACCCTATGGTCCCGGATACTCGAATCGCGTCGGGGAGCTCTACCCCTCGAATTTGCGCGTATTCTCGTTTTCGGGTTCTACTTCTCGGGCTTATCCCAGGCCGGAATCATCGGGAGTAGGCCGACGTTGATCGCTTTCACGGGTCTCATCGCTTCGGCGATCTACGCCGGAAAACTATTCGTAGCGACGCGGATATTGCGGCGCGTTACGATATCCGAACGCAAACCTAACTGAAAATTTCCGACTCCCAAGTTGTCCGTTCTATATCTTTCGTGTAATCCCCTGCGCATGAAGATGGATTTACTTAAATCGGTGGTGGTTCTTGGTCTCGTTATCGCGGGTTCGGCGCAAGCCGACATCCCTCCCGCTCAGGCAGGCGCGACCGCTCCTTCCGAGGCGCCGGCAGTTGCCGCGGGCACTTCGGTGAACGAATTCTCTGCGCCGAAAAAAGCGTCGGTACTCGATAGCTTTTCGTTGAGCCTCTTTTCGAATTATCACGGACAGCCGGTAGGCGACCTCAGCGTCGAAAAAAATCCGGGTAAAAAAGGATATAGCGCGAAATCTCTGGGCGTTTATTTCGACTCTTCGATTACCGCCGGTTATAAAATTACTCCGGACCTAAAGATCGGACCCGAACTCAGTTTCTTTTATACTCCCGTACGCGGAGTCGGATACGAAACGCAGTACCTCGGGTTAAAGCTCTATAATAGTCACATTAAAATTTCCGACGAGATCGTTGCCTCGGCGAACATCATGCCGCAACTCCCGTTCAGCGACTACCTGAAGCAAGTTCAGCAAGTCAGCTGGGGTCTCAAGACGACTCCGAGCGCTTTCTATAAACCCCGTGGGACTTCCTTCACGCTGGGAGCGTATACCGAAGCCAAATCTTATTTCGGAGTGCCGATCGGCCAAAAGAGTTTCAAACTCTGGGCGCTCCCGACCGCTACTTATGATTTCAACGATACGTTCGGCGTATCGCTCTCCTACGAAATGGAAGCCAGTCACATCGCTGGAAAGCAGAATAAGCTCGAATTCAATAACGTGCTTACGGACCTCCAGCCTGGCCTGCGCTGGAGAATTACGAAGAAGATTCAGTTTAATCCGTACGTCACGCTCTACACCGGCGACGGTGTGACCGGAAGTAACACGGCGGTCGGCGCGATCATTAACGCAAGCGTTCTTTAAGAACGACGTTACTCGCCGTATTTCTCGTTCCTATTCAGAGGCCGGTTCTTCATAAGCTTTGTCGCCGGGGCTACATGCGCCGAGCTTATCGCCGCTGATGCGTCCGACGCTGCCGTCGATCGGTACGCCGTGGCCATTCTCGGCGCCGTTTAAGGAAATGCAGATCGTGTGCGCGTTTGCCGGATTTCCGGGAGGAACGTGGCAGACGAGGACTTTCTTCATCTTTGCACCGCAGCGGTAAGTCTCGGAAATCTCGGTGATGTCTTTATCTCGGTCACACGACTTACCCGGAGTCTTCGTAGGTTCCGAGGTCTTAGGCGGAGGCGTAGGTTTTGGCATGTCGTTGGTCGTTAAGATAACTGGCGGCAATTTAGGCGGTGAAACTACGACTGGTGGTAGTTTTGGTGGCGTGGTTACGACCGGTGGAGTTTTTGGTGCGCCGGGTGCGGGATCCGTCGGAGATGTTCCGCCAGTATCGGCCGGTAGGTCTCCATCCACGTGGTCCTGTTGGGACAGGAAAGTTTCGCTGCGAGTGAATCCGGTCGCCGGCGAGCAGCTCGAAAAGGCGCTAACCGAAATAATCCCTGACACTAAAAAGAAAATATTTTGACACTTATTCATACGTCCCCCGTTTTAAAAACCCTGAGATTAAGATTATCAGAAGAGTTAAGGACGTAAAGATGGGTCATTTTCGACACATTTACGGGAGACTACTGAGCGAGGTACTCAGCTGGAAATTCGAAGTCTGGCTGAATTGCGGGCGATTCCTATCGCGCTTTTTCCATTTTACCCCGGGAAGGGAGTAATTCGATTTTCTATTTCATTTTAAGAGCACTCATTACTGAACTCATCGTCGTCATCGTCGTCATCGTCGTCATCGTCTCCGAGGTATCGAGGCGATCATCGACGCTCGCGGCGATCCTGGCATGATCCTCCCTTCGCTCGCGTTCTTTTTGATTTTCCCGGTCCTTTTAAATTAAGGAGTTCGGTTTCTGTCGGCTCTCGCCCTCTCGATCACGTCGCTCGCAGTCATTTACGCGGGCTATACTCGGCTCCTCCAAAAATGCGGAGTGACGGTATAGTCCGCGTTTATAGTGGAGTCTTATTCCGCGCCGCCGCCGTAAGAGTACTGATAAGCGTGGTTCTTTACGGAGACGACTTTACAGTCTTTGGTCGTCACTTCGACTTCGTAAGACTGCGAATTCGAAAAGCCAGCCGGAAGGATCGTCATCGATTCGATATAGTTTCCGTCGAAAGTAAAGCGACTCTGCATCGCGTAGCTATCGATCGCTTCCTGCGCATTTAATCCGCGGATCGCGTTAATCCCGGAAACAGCCGATTTTTCACGGGCGGCAGACGAGCAATCAGCTGCGAATCCGGAATGAGTGACGAGTCCGAGGGCGAGTAGCGATAGGGCGAGGGTCTTTTTCATGGGATCTCCTTGGGGGTTAAATAGATTAGTTAGAAAGAACGCACGGGGTGGAGTGGAAGAGACCGGATTGCTTTTTAATGTACCGACCACTCTTCATCCCGACGAGTACACTCTCGCCATTGGTTTCGATGATGACGGCATCAATCCCGTGATCGTCCTTACTCGTGGGTTTCAGTTCGTAGTAGGTTTGGTTATTAAACGGATCCATCCGGGAAGTCACCGTCATGCTCACGGGAATGGCGTAGTCCGCGTCGCCGATGCTTTTTTCATTTTCCCAGTAGCTGAGCGTTCCTTGGTAGCTCCCGCTCGATTCGAAAACGATACGTCCAGCGCCCTTTCCGAGTCCGCAATCGGCAGTAAAGGCGGCGAGGCAGGTCGAGGCCCCGAGGAGCGCGACTAGGATACTTAGTGGAAAAAGTGATTTCATATCTGGGCTCCGTGAATAATCGGTTTTAGTTACATTTTGAGAGGTCCGTCGTTACGTCGACGTCGTCAGTTTTAGGATCGGGGAAGTAAACGCATGAAGTCTTGTTCGCGGCACATAATGCACGCACCGTGCTCGTTTTTTTCTCCTCATCGGGCGTTTTGGCGTCGTTGGGGATCGATTCCAGTATGCAACGTGGACAGGTGACTAACCATTTGACAGATCTCGGGGTTCGCACGCACATTTTATACCTTCTTTATGCGGGTCTCGCGAAAATGAAGGAATGCAGAATTGGAAAGCTTCACTTTTCCTCATTTCGTTACTCATCTTGCCCGTGCGAATTTCGGCGGCTTCCGGTCCCTTTCTTCCGGCCTGCTCGAGTGAACAGGCGTCGGCTGAAGCGACCTTAAGGGACTTACGAATTTGCCTCGAAAATGAGGGCAGTAAAAGGCGAACGAAGGATTCTCCCGACGTGTGTACGAGTGAAAATGAAGCCCACCGGGCTTCCGTTTTATACCTGAGGAACTGTCTAGCCGGACCTGCCCCGAAGCCTTCCTTAAAAAGATCCCTCTAAATGGAGATCTCCATTATGAAATGTAAAATCTACCTTCTCTTATTTTTCTTCTCGGGAGTGAGTGCGGCGGCGGAACTCCCGCGTGGAGTTACCATCGGAGGGTTCGTCGACACCTATTACGCGTACGATTTAAACGAGCCGCCGGGTCGCGATCGGGCGTACACGACCCAGCCCGCGCGCGATAATGAGTTTAACGTGAATCTCGCCTATCTCGAGGCTAAAATCGATCGAGAAAAGGTGCACGGTAGACTCGCGCTTCAAGTGGGAACTTCGGTGCAGAATAATTATTCGGCCGAACCGAATATCGGTACCGTAAGCGGTCCGAGCTTATCGCGGAATATTCAGGAAGCTTACGCGGGCTACCGCCTCGGCGGGGATACTTGGATCGATGCCGGCATCATGCTTTCCCACATCGGGGTCGAATCTTTCATCTCGAAGGATAACCTCCTCTATACTCGCTCGCTCGTCGCGGACTACTCGCCCTACTACGAGACGGGAGTTCGACTCTCCTCGAAACTCGGTGGCGCGTGGTCGGCCCAAATTCTCGTGCTCAATGGATGGCAAAATATATCCGAAAATAACACGAACAAGGCGATCGGGACTCAAGTTGTATTTCAGCCGTTTTCTACTTTTTCGCTAACCTACAATACGTTTTTCGGGCGCGAAGCCGCGTTTCGCCAACTCCACGACTTAATCGTAAAAGTGAGTCCCGCCGAGGAGTGGGCCATTCAGCTCCAGGCCGATTTCGGTGCCCAGGATATTTCGATTTATGCGCCGAAATCGAAGTGGAGCGGCTTTTCACTCATGGCAAGACGAAGTCTTTCGAAGACTCTCGCCGTGAATGGGCGGATCGAGAGTTTCTCAGATCGGGGTCAGGTTCTGATTTCCACATCTGCGCCCGAGGGTTTTCGAGCGTGGGGGAGTTCGCTCGGCGTCGATACCGTCTTAGACGAAAACACCGCGTGGCGAAACGAGGTTCGCGGTACGTGGGCAGATTCGAAAGTCTTTTCCGCCCACTCCGGCCCGAAGAAGTCGGATGGCGTCGTCGTGTCATCAGTATCGTTAGCCTTTTAGATTAGAGGAGCATTTTATGGGTTTTATCATCGCGGGAATTCTTTCGGTCGGCGCCCTCGCGTACCTCGTCTACGTCATGTTTAACCCCGAGAAATTCTGAGGTCACTATGAATGGTTTTGATGTTCTTCAAGTCATCCTGGCACTCCTACCGCTGATCATTTTAGGTCCGCTACTCGGTCGATTTTTCGCTCGAGTTTACCGGGGCGAGTCCCATGGGTTCCTTCGCTCCCTCGGCTGGCTTGAAACCCTGGCAAAAAAATTAGTGGGTCGGAACTATTCTCTCTCAATGACGTGGAAAGATTACGCAAAGGCGGTCTTAATTTTTAGCGGTATTGGCTTTGTCTTTACGTTTCTCATCCAAGTTTTCCAGGCGAGCCTGCCTCTTAACCCGGCCGGGCTCCCGAACGTTCCGTGGCACCTCGCCTTTAATACGGCGATCAGTTTCGTCACTAACACGAATTGGCAATCGTACGCGGGTGAGACGACGTTGTCTTCGCTTGTCCAAATGGTGGCACTTACGGTTCAGAACTTTGTCAGTGCCGGTACCGGTATGGCAGTCGCGGTCGCTCTCGGTCGAGCGATCGCCCTTCGGAATACGTCCGGCATCGGGAACTTCTGGCAAGATCTGACTCGTGGGACGATCTATATTCTCCTTCCATTTTCAGTCATTCTTACGGGTGCTCTCGTATCCCAAGGAGTAATCCAAAGTTTCGCACCCACCGTCGAAGTGACGACATTAGAGGGTGGGAAGCAATCGATACCGCTCGGTCCAGTTGCCTCCCAGGTGGCCATTAAGCAGCTCGGTACGAATGGCGGGGGTTACTTTAACGCGAACAGCGCCCATCCTTTTGAGAATCCGACACCCTTTTCAAATTGGCTCCAACTCATTTCGATTTTGTTAATCCCGGCGGGTTTCGCATTTCTTT
>JANXTV010000528.1 GCA_025352185.1 Oligoflexia bacterium | reverse complement strand
TTTTGATCGCGAGTTTAACGGCTTCACGGCCGGGCTTTGCGTACACATCGCCAAAATAGAGGACTTTCATGGAACGAAGGGCTTTCTAAGCGATTCCGGTTAAGGGGAACCGACCCCCATCCCTTCTCTAAAGTGCGGGAGGCAAGCAAGGGAAAACCGGTTAATTTCGGGCGTGGCTCTCGATCACTCGTTTTTCGGTAATAATCCAGTCCATGCGGGCGTCCCACGGTTCCTGCGGAATCGGCTCGTTCAATACTTGAAAATCATAAGCGAATGCGACTCGGAGTGCTCCCCGCGCCTGGGCGAGGTAGCGGTCGTAGAATCCGCCCCCCCGACCGATTCGCTCTCCGCCCATTCCGAAGACGACCCCCGGGACTACGAGTAAATCGAGGTCTCCCGCTTCGACCGCCGGAAGTTCGTGGCGCGGCTCGGGCAGTCCGTAAACTCCGAGCGCCCAGTCCCCGGTGGTCATCGGGACGGTAAAATCCATAAGCCGGTGGAACCGATTTAAAACTCGAGGAAAAGCAAAATGTACGGGAGCGAGTGCGGGAATCTCCCGTAGCGGGAGTGGATCGGCTTCGCGTTCGAGGTTCGGTTCTCCCGGACAGTAGAGACCGAGAGTCGTTTCCGAAGTCAGGTCCGCGCCGAATTTATCGACGAAGTTCACCAGAATTTTACCCGAGCGAATGGCCGCTTCTTCGACCGAAAGTTTTCTTCGTTCGAGCGCGACTCGCCGCCTAATTTCGGCGGAAGATTCAGCCACTTTATTTACTCCAGGAGTTCGGAGTCGACCCAGCTCTGGAGCTGCTGCACTTTCGCGATCAGCTCGGCTTGGTGTTCCTGGATTTTACGTTTTGCTTCGACGTAATCTTCGGCTACGTCAAAGAGCGCGAGCAGCGCCGCGAGGTGCGGGGCATTTGCGTTTTTTACGCGTTTTTCCGAAGCCGCGAGACGCTCCAGCACCAGTGCCGAAACTTCTTCGACGAGTCGGGGATCGGCCTGCGTCTTCAGAATGACCTTCTGACCCATCAGGGGGATTTCGATCACGTGATTCACGTTCGTCGTCGCCTTACCGGCTGCGCGTACACCCATTACTGGTTCTCCCGATTTCGTCGTCATTCTACGGTTAGCTTACCCACAGACTAGAAGGACTCAACTATAATCGCGATCCCTTGGCCACCCCCGATACAGGCGGCCCCGAGACCATATTTCTTCCCGCGGCGCTTCAGTTCGTAAAGGAGGTGCGTAATGATCCGGGCCCCGCTCGCCGCGAGCGGGTGGCCAATGGCAATCGCTCCCCCGTTCAGATTTAATTTCGCGCGATCGATCCCCAGTTCACGCTCGACCGCAATCGTCTGTGGGGCAAACGCTTCATTCACTTCGATCAGATCCATTTGGTCGATCTTTAGTCCCGCGCGCTCGAGCGCTATGCGCGAAGCGGGCGCCGGCCCGATGCCCATGACCTTCGGATCACATCCGACTACGCCGTACGAAACCATACGACCCATGGGCTTCCAGCCTTCTTTTTTAGCTCGGGCCTCCGTCGATACGACGAGGGAGCACGCGCCGTCTACGATTCCGCTCGCCGCTCCGGCGGTAACGATTCCGTCCTTTTTGAACATGGGTTTCAATTTTGCGAGCGCTTCGATCGTCGTCTGCGGACGCGCGTGCTCGTCGAGGGAAAGTTCGATCGTGTTCCCTTTTTTATCGGTAATCGGAAACGCCGCAATTTCAGACTTAAAGATCCCGGCGTCGAGCGCGACTTTCGCGAGCTGCTGCGATCTGAGCGAAAACGTATCGGAGTCTTCGCGGGAGATTTTATATTGGACCGCGAGATTTTCGGCAGTGATCGCCATCGGCGCGCCCGCATACGGATCGGTTAATGCTTCGACCATCGTATCGATCACTTCGTGATTTCCCATGCGAAGGCCCCACCGGGCGCCGCGAATCGCGTAGGGACTCATGCTCATGTTTTCGATTCCCCCGACGAGCGCGACTTCGGTATCGCCCGCGCGCATCTGTTGGTAGGCGTCGACGATCGACTGAAACCCAGAACCGCAGAGGCGGTTAATTCCGAGCGCCGGAATATTCTGCGGGACTCCCGAATAGAGGGCGATATGGCGAGGGGAATAAATACTGTCAGGCGCGGAGTGCAGTACGTTCCCGTAAATCACGTGATCGATCTGATCGGGCCGAACTCCCGACTGCGCGAGTGCCGCCATCGCGGAATGCACTCCGAGTTTCGTGGGAGACACATCTTTTAGACTTCCGCCGTTCGCTCCGAAGGGGGTGCGTTTAGCTCCGAGAAAAACGAGGGAATCTGACATAAAGGCCTCCGGATGCGGTTCAGAGTTGATAACTTCCCCTATCAAATCAGGTCTCGGAAGGCGTGCCTACCGTCAAATTTCTGGCGTTTTGCGTTCCATCCTTAAGCCTGGCAAAATAAGGATCGGGAGGCAAAGGAATGCCCAAAGAGATCGCGAATGTCCAAGCGGATGAGATCCGTCTTCGGAACATGCGCACCCAGATGCAAAATCGACATAATTCGGAAGTCCGCGAAATCCAGGAACGGAACGCGGTCGAAGTCGGACGCGCGCAGGAAAATCACACCGAACAGCTCGGTGCGATAAAGAATGCGTACGACGTACAGATTTCTAAAGAAGCCGAGACTCTCGAAGCCCGTCTCGCGCAGGTTCGCGAGAACAATGATGAGCGAGTCGCCGCCGAAAAAAAGGCGGGTGAAGAAGAAACTTTAAAGATCCAAAAGGCGAATCAAGCCAAGATCGAAGAATTTCGTAAAAATGGAGAAGCGCGGCTCGAGACCGTACGTAAAGAGCTGCAACTGCAGGCCGAAGCTCTCCACCAACGCGAAAAAGAGGATTCCCGCCGTGCGGGCCTCCTCGCTAAAACCCAGAAGAAGACGGAGGCCTAAGTCATGAGTTCATTCACGGACACGAAGAGAACCCCGAATACCCGCCAGGAAGCCGCTAACTCACCCGCCGCCGCTCCCGGAGAAGCACAAATAAAAGTGGATGGATTCGGCCAGGTGATCGCGCTTCTCGAAGTCGCCGATGCCTCATTCCGCGAGTCACTCATTAACCGAATCGCCGCGAAAGATCCGAGCCTCGCTCGCCAGATCCGCGCGACGCTTTCACGAAATTAGTTTAAGTCACCGAGCGCAAGCACTCCGAAGCGCAGTCCACGTGTGCTCACCACGACTTTCGGGAAGTCGAGACACTCAAGCGCCCGCCAAAGGATCAGGGCGCCCGCGAGGAGGACGTCCGCGCGCCCGGGCTCGATCCCGGGAACAATCCGCCGTTCGGCCACCGTACGCCACTTTAACTCTTCGACCATTCGGTGAAGATCTCCACGGGTTAACTCAGTCCCGTCAATCGCGCGCGAATCAAACATCGGTAACCCGAGATGCCACTGCGCAAGCGCCACCGCCGTGCCCGCCACTCCGACGAGGGTTGCGCCGGAAGGAAGGGTCTCTCGCCATTTTTTCGCGCTCCTTAAAAGCTCCTCCGTCGCCGCGCGGGCGGCCCAAAACTCAGCATCCGTCACCGGGTCCGATTTCAGGAAACGTTCGTTAAACCTGACGGATCCGACCTGAAGACTCATCCCTTCGCGTGCGGATCGGAATTCGGTACTGCCGCCGCCAATATCGATTACGGCCGACGTCTCGGCGTTCATACCGGGGAGTAACCCACCGGCAAACATGAACTCCGCTTCTTCATCCCCGGAAAGCGTGCGGAATTTAAATCCGGTTTCCCTTTCGACCTCTTTAAAAAACTCCGCGCCGTTTTCTGCATCACGAGCGGTCGCGGTCGTTACGCAAACCGTAGCGGAAGGCTTAAGGCCGAGCGTAATTAGTTTCGAAGCGTATCCCTTAATGCAGGCTCGCGTGCGGGTGACGGCATCGGGATGGAGCCGTTTCGTCTGGTCCACACCCTGGCCGAGACGAACCATCGTCGACTGATCGTGGACGATTCGAGTCACCTGTTTCGTCACGGGATCAACTTCCGCAACTAAGAGGAGACACGTATTCGTCCCGAGATCGATCGAAGCCTTCAGCATGATTAGTGAAAAAGACCCTTCAGAAGCTTCTGACCCACGTCTTTTGCTTTCTCGATCCCCTGGGTCTTCGCCGCATTCATCGCGCCCTTTTTCACATTCCCCATCGCGATTTTCACGAAGTGTTCGGGAACCTTTAGGTAACTCGGGCACGGAGAAGTGTACTTACACGCGACGGTGACTGGAATAACCACCGGATTAGATCCCTCGGCGAGAGCATTTTCGACCTTCACGCCGCTGATTTCAAAACCGATGTCCCGCGCCTTCGTCAGATTATAGGTATCGATAATATCCCAGTCTGCCTTCAGTTCCTGATCGATGAGGCCGACGTCGGTGTTTCCCTTCAGATCGAGACCCTGATCTTTCATCACTTTCGCGTTAAAGTTCGGGGCATTAAAGTGACCGCCCGAGATCGTGAAATCACTCGCGATAAATTCGTACTTCGAGGAGATCGAGGGGAGAGACTTGATTCCCTTCCCTTTCGCTCCCGGAATTTTATCCCCTACTTTTTCTAGCGCTTTATTAATCGCGTCGCTCGCCATTTTACCGATATCGATCGTCTGGAAGCTCGCGTCGGTAACTTTCATACTCCCTTTTGCGCTCAGATTTTTCTTCGCCGTCTCGGGATTATAGCTCGCACCGTTTCCATCGATCTTAAAGTTCACCTTACCGAGCAAAGTATTCTTAAACATCTGGAACTGGCTCGTGAGCGCCTTTTGCATATCGAGGCCCACTACCGTCGAGGCAAATGAATAAGTCGGAGTCTTCGGCAGCATCGCCGTCTGACCCTTCATCGCCACGGTTCCATCCCACATTTTTACATTCGCGGAGTCGATCGACGCGACAAGATTTCGCATCGAAAACTTCGTCGTCAGATCCGTCATTTTTACACCGTAAACTTGCATCGACTTTAAATTCACGTTTGCAACGAGGGACATTGCTTTCGCAACTTCATTCTTCCGAAGCGGATCCAGCATCGCATCGAGGTCTTCCGATGCGGCTTTTCCTCCGCCCGCGGAGCCGCTACCGGCCGCCGCCTTTTCCCCAGTCGGCGCCGATCCTACCGGTGGAAAATTCACAAGCTGATCGAGATCCATTCCGCTCGAGGTGACTTTTAGGTCAATTTTCGGCTGGGTGAAGGAGACCACCGAACCGTCGATCGTGAGATCATTCCCGGGTGCTTTCATCGTGGCGAGAAGTTTCTCAACCTTATCCGTAACGACTTTAACGGACACGTTTACCACGGGTTCCGCTTTCAACATCGGTGACTTCGCCTTCAGATCCTTAACGTTCAGATCGGCCGCATACTGCATCTTTGCCGCCGGTCCATTCGCTTTCGCGTCGAACGACGCGGTTCCGGAGAGCGAATAATCTTTTAACATCGGGATTAATTCGTTCCAGGGGGCGAGCGAAATCGCATTCGAAACTACCGAGACGTCTACCGTCGGCTCCGTTTGGATGCCGGTGACTTTACCGGACACGGTGATTTCAGCATTAAAGAACTTCGCGACGAATTTAGAAATCGTCAGCTGGTCCTTCGTTACTTCGAGGGCCCCTTTAATTCCGGCGTTCATTCCCTTCTTTTTATAAAATGCAGAAGCAGCCTGTATTTCGAGGTCATCGAAATTCGCATCTAAATCCGCCGTCAGACCTTTAAATTCGCCACCTTCTACCCGCGGATCAGCGTTTAAAGTAATTTTAAATGGCCCGGCGATTTTAAATACTTTTTCGGCCGCAGATTCGAATTGGCCCGAGATTTCTACTTCGGTCTTCCGGGAGAGCGAGAGATCTTTCACGCGGAGGTTAAGGTTCTTCGTGACCGTTTCCGATTTCGTAGATTCGTCTTTAAAGTAAAGGAGAGCGTTCTGAATATCGACGCCGATCCGCGCATTCGTAACGATCGATGGAAGTTTCATTTCACCCGGTGCGGCTCCGGTGGGCTTACCCGCTTCGGCCGGGGTTCCGGCGGGAGCACTCTTCGCGAGAGTCATCACGTTCATTTTCCCGGCGGCATCCTTGAGAACCCGTACTTCTGGATCCTTCATATAGAACGTAAGAAGTGGAGAGCCGCCAAAGATCGAAGACCACGGTATCGCCACGAATGCGTCTTTAACCGAAACGACTTTCGTATTTTTCGCGTCGCTCAGGTCTAATCCACCGATTTCGATTCGGATGGATCCCCAGAGAGAGAGCTTTAACTTACCCAGCTCAAGCTTTCCGTTCATCTTTTCATTCGCCGCTTTCAGAATCTGCGGGCGGTACTGGTCGACGTCGACGACCATCGGGACGATGATGATCGCGGCCAGAAAGAGGACACCGAGAGATGCGAGGACAATTAGTAATTTTTTCATGGGAGATCCTTTACCTTATAACTAGCTAAACTCCGTCACGATTGATGACGCAGACTAATACCGTTCACCCGAAACTCGGGCAATGCACTAACTGGATAACTTCTTCTTCACTATTTCTTGGAGAAGGGTTGGATTTGCCTTCCCGCCGGATGCCTTCATCGACTGACCGACGAAAAAACCGAGGAGTTTATCCTTACCCGCCCGGTACTCCGCGACCTGCCCCGGATTCGCTGCGATTACTCCCTCGACTGCTTTTTCGAGCGCTCCGGTGTCGGACACCTGGGCAAGGCCCTCGGTTTCGATGATTTTCTCCACGACGCCGCCGTTTTTCCAGACCAAGCCGATCACCGTCTTCGCGTTGGTGCTCGATATCGAATTTCCCGCCTGAAGTTTCACGATCTCGGCCAGGTGCCGAGGGGAAAGTTTAGCGGCCGTGATATCAATCATCTCTTCGTTCAGCAGGCGGGAAATCTCGCCCGCCACGTGATTCGAGACGGATTTAGCCAGTCCCTTCGCGGCGCCACCGAGAAGGGAAAGCGTCTCCTCAAAAAAGATCGCCAGACTCGATGAACTCGTGAGCACGCCCGCATCGTAACCCGAAAGTCCGAACTCCGTAACGTACCGAGCTTTTTTCTGCGTCGGAAGTTCCGGCATCGAAGCCTTCACTTTTTCGAGCCATTTTTCATCGACGTGGACCGGAATTAAATCGGGTTCGGGGAAATAACGGTAATCGTGGGCTTCCTCTTTCGAGCGCATCGAAAAAGTCTGGCCCTTCGCCGAATCCCAGAGGCGCGTTTCCTGGACCACACGCCCCCCCGATTGGATGAGCGCGATCTGTCGGTCGACCTCGAACTCGATCGCTTTTTCCACAAAGCGGAACGAGTTTACGTTTTTAATTTCGGCCCGGGTGCCGAACTTCGTGGAACCCTTCGGCATCACCGAAACGTTTGCGTCGCAGCGGAAGTTCCCTTCCTGCATGTTCCCATCGGTTACGCCGATCGCCGTAACGATCGCGTGAACGGTGCGCATGTAGGCGCCCGCTTCTTCCGCGGAGCGCATATCCGGCTCGGAAACGATTTCGATCAGCGGTACGCAAGCTCGGTTTAAATTCACGAGGGAGAACTCATCCATGTGGAGGTTCTTCCCGGCATCTTCTTCCATGTGAATGCGGGTTACGCCGATTCGCTTCGTGTGTTCTTTTCCGCCGAATTTATATTCGATATCGACGTGACCCTTTTCGCAGATCGGAAGGTCGAACTGGGAAATCTGGTAGCCCTTCGGGAGATCCGGATAAAAATAATTTTTCCGTGAAAAAACGTTCTCACGTCGTATTTCGCAGTCGAGCGCGAGACCTGCTTTCATCGCGTATTCCACGACCTGACGATTTAGAACGGGCAGAGCACCCGGCTGACCGGTACAGACCGGACAGGTATTCGCATTCGGGCCGAGATCGGCAACGGACTTTCCCTCGGGGGCCCCGGCGGGACAGCCGCAAAAAATTTTCGTCTTCGTCGCGAGCTGGGTGTGAATCTCCAGTCCAATGACGACTTCCCATTCCGGATTCATACGTACCCCTTTTCAATCGCGTGACCGACGCGAAGAACCAGATCGTCTCGAAACTGGGGAGCGATCACCTGAAGGCCGATCGGTAATCCCTGCTCGTTTTTTCCGCAGGGAAGACTCATTCCGGGAAGACCCGCGAGGTTACACGGGATCGTCAGAATATCGTTCAGATACATCTTCAGTGGATCGGCCGCTTTTTCGCCGTGCTTAAACGCAGTGGACGGCGCGATCGGCCCGAGGATGACGTCGCAGTCTTTAAACGCGCGGTCGAAATCATTTTTTAACAGGCGCCGAACCTGGCACGCCTTCCGGAAATAGGCGTCGTAGTATCCGCTCGAGAGCGCGAAGGTGCCGAGAATAATTCGTCGTTTCACTTCGGGCCCGAAATTCGCACGGACCTTTTTATAAAAATCGGCAATATCGCCGACCTTCATCGCGTCGGGTGGTCGAACGCCGAATCGCACTCCGTCGAAGCGCGCGAGATTCGAGGAAGCTTCGGAGACGGCGACGATATAATAAACCGATACGGCATACGGCGTGTTCGGGAGCGAAATATCAACGAGTTTCGCGCCCTGTTTCTCTACCCAGGCAATCGCCGCGCGTACGGTCTTCGCGACCGTCGCATCCACGCCGTCGATGAAATATTCTTTCGGAATCCCGACGCGCAGGCCCTTCCAATCGAGGGGCTTCTTTAATTCCGCCACAAAATTTTCAAGCGGGCGGGAGCTCGAGGTCGAGTCGAGCGGATCGTGTCCGCCCATCACACTCAGAACGGTCGCCGCATCTTCGACGTTCTTCGCAAAGGGTCCGATCTGATCGAGCGAACTCGCGAACGCCACGAGTCCGTAGCGGGACACGCGTCCGTAAGTAGGCTTAAGGCCGACGACTCCGCAGTAGCTTGCCGGTTGGCGAATCGATCCTCCGGTATCACTCCCGAGCGCAGCCACGCAAAGGTTCGCGCGCACCGCGGTCGCCGAACCGCCGGACGAACCCCCGGGTACGTATCCGGGATGCGTCGGATGCTCGACCGGACCGAAGGCCGAATTTTCGTTCGAACCGCCCATGGCGAATTCGTCCATATTCGTTTTTCCAATAAAGACCGCGCCCGCTTTTTCAAGCCGATCGACGGCCGTACCGGTATATGGAGGAATATAGTTCTCGAGCATTTTAGATGCGCACGTCGTCCGCACGCCATCGATGACGAGGTTATCTTTTATGGCGAGCGGGATTCCGAGGAGGGGGAATCGATCGCGGGGCACTTTTCCGGTTTCGGCTAGGATTTGATCCGCGCGTTTTGCGGCTTCCATCGCCCGGTCTTCGAGTAGGGTGAGATAGGCATTATGCTTCGAGGCTTTCGCGGCCGCGAGGGTATCGCGCGTGAGCTCCACCGGAGAAAGTTCTTTCCGGTCGAAGGCATCGTGGATCGCGGTGATGGTCGTATATTTTTCGTTCAGCATGGCTTCGGTCACCCTATCGGTTATAAAATCGGCGGAACTTTAAAACCCTCGTAAAGGGTATCCGGAGCGGAACGAATCATTTTTGGTTTTCCATCGGCAGTCGTCATCGGCGTCACGACGGTATCGTCACGCATCGGGGTCGCCATATCGAAAGGGTGGTACATCGGCTCGGTCCCTTCGGGGATCGTCGCCTTCGAGATTTGTTCGACGTAGCCAAGCGTCACCTTCATTTGCGTGGAGAAGAGCGTGACCTCCGCATCGGTGAGTGCGAGTCGCGCGAGATCCGCGACTTTCCGTACGAGCGCTTCGTTCACTTCAATCGGATTTCCGGAATTCGACATGGATGATTTTCCTCTGATTCCTGAGTCTTTTTAAGAAGTTCGAGATTAGACGAACCCGCCCAGGGACACAATGAATGAGGCGGGGCGTTACCCGAGAAAGATCGGGTCGAAGGCGGAGTGGGTGGCATTCCGCGTTACCTCTGTTCCGCCCTAATCCGCGACCGCCCGGTCGAATTCTCGGTGGTACCGAAACACCACGAGGAAAAGGCCCATCACCGGGAGCCAAAAGGCGTGAAGCGGAAACCAATTTTCCCTCGGAGCGGATGCGATCCACGGAAATGCGAGCGACGCTCCCGCGATTCGACCGAGTTGGCTCAGGACAACCATTCCGGAATAGAAAAATCCTTCCGCGCCCCCTTCGGGAAGGAGACGGATCAAGGTGAGCTGTGCGAGCGCCCCGAGTAAAATCTCACCGAAGGTCGCGAGCCCCATCGAAAGGATGACGCCGGGAAGACTGGTCGTATAGCGAACTCCGACGACCACCCCAATCACGGTCAACATGATTCCAAAGGTGAATACACGCGAGGGACGCTTTACCCATTTCGTCGCGGCGACCGCGAAGATCGTACAGAGCACCGTATTCATCACCATCGTTCCGGAAAAGAAACGCAGACCTTGGCCCGGGTGGGTGATCTCGAGGCGCGCGGCCATTCCGGAGAGCAGGAGTTCGTAATAAAAGTTCCAGACCGTTATCACGGTCGCGCACGCAATCGCGGGAACCAACTTCGGGAAAAATTCACGGGATTTTTTCCAATGAAGATTTACCTTCCGGCGAATGCCGAGCTTCTCGAGGTCGGAACCGACCGGCTCGAGTCGCGCGTTCTTCTTCGGTAATAACGGAGGAATAATTTTCTTTCCGACGAAAAATGCAATTAAACCCGTAGCCCCGTCGAAAAGCATGAGGGGCATCGTCCCAAGCGAAGTGGCGACCATGCCGAGCCCAAAAGAAAAGATTTGGCCAAGATTATTCACCATCTTTAACCACCCGAACGCTTCCTTATGGAACCTGCGCTCGACCGTGGCCGTAAGCAGCATTCGGTTCGAAACCCGGGTGAGGGCATCGCCAAACTGGACCACGGCGGCGAAGACGAGAATTAGCGCCGGAATACTTTGAAACGGAAGTCCCGCGAAACCCGTCGCGATCAGTAGGAATCCCAGGAGGAGCGAAATCCGCGCTCCGAAACGATCGACGAAAACTCCCGAAAGGAGCGTGCCGAAAATCACGACCGATTTCACTCCCCCGAGGATAAACGATCCCGTCGCCGGACTGAGTCCCCGCTGAACGATTAAGATGGGGAGCAGACTGAGTCCGATCGTACCGACTCGGTTTACAAAGGTGGTTAGGATCAAAGGTGAAGACTGGCGGAGGGCTTGGCGAGACTTTTCTACCTTCGGTTTTTCCGAACCACTCACGACGCGATATAACTTTCGACGAAACGAACGAGAAATTTCCGAGGTGCACCGGAGGAAAACTGGACGGTAATCTTTTCGTCCTGACCGGTTCCTTCCTGGGCCACAATTTTTCCCGAACCGTAATCGGGATGCTCCATCTTCGAGCCAATCCGGTAAACTCCGCCGGACGCTTTTACCGCACCGGCCGCGGCCTAAGCGCGGTCGTGATCGGTCAGCTGCGAGAAATCATCCTTCGAAGCCTTCCCATCGCTACCGCCGCCTCCCCAATCACTACCCCAGTGCTTCCGTTCAAAATGCTTCGAAGAGCCCTGTCGGTAGGCATTCGCTCCGGCGCCTACGGTGAGGTCTTTAAAATCGAGCAGATCGGCCGGGATTTCCTGAAAGAAACGCGCCGGCTCCTGGTAATTAATTTGGCCCCAGATTCGCCGAATCGACGCGTGAGTCAGGTAAAGGAGTTCCCGCGCGCGAGTAATTCCCACGTAACAGAGCCGACGCTCTTCTTCGATCTCTTCGTCGTTAGCCGAATCCGTGCCACGAATCGAAGGAAAAAGTCCCTCTTCCATGCCGACGAGGAATACGACCGGATACTCGAGACCCTTCGAGGAGTGGAGGGACATCATTTGCAGCGAAGGAACAATTTCTTCCTTCGGTCGACCTTCCACGTCGGTGGCGAGTGCCGATTCTTCGAGGAAAATCGGAAGGAGTTCCGCCTTTTTCTTTTCGATCTCTTCGTCCGTGAGCCCTTCGAGCTGCGACTCCTCGAACTCCTGGAGGACGGTATTAAATTCCTCCAAGTTTTCGATCCGGGCCGCCGCTTCGTCGGTGCCCTCTTTCCGGAGTTCCGTCACGTATCCCGTTTCATCGAGAATCAGATGATAGAGTTCGGTGAGGAGAATCTCCGGCCGCGAGCGCATGAGTTTTTCCATGAATGCGTAGAAATTCATGAGTTTCTTTGCGGTACCCGCGGAGAGGATCGAAGAATCTTTCGCCGCGATCCGGAGCGCCGCCCAGAGGGAGGTGTCTCTCAGTTCGCCGTCATTAAAATCAAAGCCTCCATCGGAGGCGACGAGCTCGCCGGAGGCGGCGGAGCCGCTGGACGGATTCTCGGTACGCCTCGACTGCTCGAGCTCAGTCTGGATGGACTCGAGCTTATCGATCGTCGTTTTCCCGATCCCGCGAGCGGGAGTATTAATGATGCGCTTCAGGCTGACCGAGTCCTGGGCATTCTGCAGAACTTTAAAGTACGAGAGGATATCCTTAATTTCTTTGCGGTCGTAGAAGCGAAGGCCGCCGACAATTTCGTACGGGATTTTTTCGCGTCGAAAGACTTCCTCGAACTGCCGGCTCTGCGCGTGGGTGCGGTAAAAAATTGCGAAATCCGTATAAGCTCGCCCTTCGTTCGCGGCGATGCGCTTAATCTCGCCGATCACGTACTCGGCTTCGGAACGCTCATCGGCGAGCGCCGTGCGCAGAATCAGTGGCCCCTCCCCTTTTTCGGTCCAAAGGGTTTTATCCTTCCGCTCTCGATTATTCTTAATCACCTGCGCCGCGGCTTTAATGATCGTTTTCGTCGAGCGGTAGTTTTGCTCGAGTTTAATTACTTTTGCGCCGGGATAGTCGTTTTCGAAATCGAGGATATTCCGAATATCGGCCCCTCGCCATTTATAGATCGACTGATCTTCATCGCCAACGACGCAAATATTCTGGTGCCCGCCGAACTCTTTCTTCGCGAGCATCGAAAGCAGTAAGTACTGGGCGCGGTTCGTATCCTGATATTCGTCAACGTGGATATAGAGAAATCGGTCCTGGTAACGCGCCCGGATCGCCGGATTATCCCGGAAGATTCGGTACGGCATGCAAAGGATTTCGCCGAAATCGAGCGCATTATTCGCGAAAAGATCCTTTTGGTATTCCTCGTAAACGCGTTTCAGCTGACGCTCAAATAAATCGTGCGGCGAAGGTTCGAGTTCTTTAGGGTCGATCGCGTCGCATTTTAAACGGTTAATCCCCGCCTGCATCGCCTTCGGACTGAATGCCTTATCGTCGATCCCTAGCTTTTCGATTACGCGCTTCACGAGCGAGAGCTGATCGGAATCATCGTAGATCACGAATGGTTTTGTAAACGGCGTGGCCGCGAGTTCTCGCCGGAGGATCCGGACGCAAATCGCGTGGAAAGTCCCGATCTCGGGTGCCCCGAGGAAGCCGGTCGAGGCGACGCTATTTTCCACTCGGTGTTTCATCTCGCGAGCCGCTTTATTCGTAAAGGTAACCGCGAGGATCCGACTCCCTGGCACACCGCGGACGTCCATGAGGTACGCAATCCGGGAGGTCAACATCTTCGTTTTACCCGAGCCCGCTCCGGCGAGAACGATGAGCGGCCCGTCCACGTGTTCGGCGGCCTCACGTTGGGGGACGTTTAAGTTTTCGAGGTAGGCGGGAACTTCACCCGGAGAGAGGGTGCGCGCCTGAATGGGTCGTCCGCTCGCATCCCCCATCGCGCCCCAGGGACGCTTCGAAACATTCACCGATCCGGCGGAAGGAGAAGACCCTCCCGGGGCGTCGTCAAAATCGATCACGGCGTCACCAGTCGGGCGTCGGCGAGCGCGCGCCTCGCCACTTCCCGGTCATAGGCTGCGCGTACAGAATACGAAAAGAGGAGTCCGACGACCCGGTCTTCGCTATTCAACACCGCCACGCACGAATGATCGCCGAACACGCCGCTCGTCATCGAGAGGGTATCGAGATCACGCACGGTACGAAGTTTCGTTTTCGATCGGTAGAGGAGGTCTTTCACTTCGAAGAACGTATCGCTTCCCCGCGCGGTTGAAATACCGTCCTGAATTAAGTCTAAGGTCAGGAGACCGACGTAAGCTCCCTTCCGATTCACGACTGGCAGAAAGGGATGTTTTGAGTTTAAGAATTTTTCCGTGAGTTCTTTTACGAGGTCATCCTCAAAAACCGTTTCGTGGTCTACGACCATGGCGTCGCGCACGTAAATCGCGGCGAGCACCGAGGCAGAGCGACCATCAAGTAGCGAAAGTCCGCGCGCCTCGAGATCACGGTGTACGAGTGCGGTCTGCTTAAAGAAACGTCGAACCGCATCCGCTACGAAACCCGCAGTCAGACACGCGACCATGAGTTTCCAACTCCCGGTCATTTCGTAGGCGAGAATCCCTGCCGCGATCGGTGCGCCGAGGACGCCCGCCCAGAGCGACGCCGCTCCGACGAATATTCCGACGACTCCGGAGAGAATCATGAGTCCAAACGATGCCCCGATGACGAAAAGTGGCCAGAAAATACCGATCGTACCGAAGCATCCCACCGCCACGGCGAGCATGAGAATTTTAGCGAGAAAGAAAGCGGCCTGGGCGTCGATCGTCCGCGCCGTCATCATGAGGGACGTGAGCGAAACCATCGGCGCACCCTGTACGGGAGCGTGGAAGTAAAGCACGGCCCCGAGGAGAAGTCCCCCGAGAATGGAGCGGGCCCAAATGAGATTTCGGAAGAGTCCGACCACACTTTCCTGAAACCACCGCAGCCCACGAATAAGTAGGAACGCCAGGACTCCGCCGAGCGCGCCCACCGCAAGAATCAGAAACCAATTAAAATTACCCTGCGGCGAGGATTGGAAATAAGGGAGCCATTCCATCTCGAGATCGAGACGCTTCGATATAAAGAGTGTCCCCGCGTAGGCCGAAACGGATGCGAGGATCGCCGATTGGGTTCGTCCCCCGGCTCCAATTTCGAGGGACATAACTACTGCGGCGAACGGGGCTTGAAATACCGCCGCAATTGCCCCGGCGAGAATGGCGGCCACGTCCGTTCTTCTTCGACTTTCGTTCCAGAGTTCGGAAGGAGATCGCAGAGACAGAGTAAACGATTGCGCGGCTTCGGCCGCGGCACCCTCGATGCCGATTCCTCCGCCGAATAGATACAGGAAGAGAGAGCTCGCGGAACGGTAGAACCAGCGTAGCCATGTATCTTCGGGCAAACGTGAATGGATAAAGATGAAAAGGTCGGCCATCCCGTCATAGGCCCGCGTGCGCGCGGGAAACTTCCGGAAGTAAACCGCCTGCACGAGGGTCGCGAGAATTCCGAGCGCGAGGAGAAAAAGTGGTCGTTCGAGCTCAACCCGCGACTGGATGAGTCCCGGAACGCTGGCAAAGCACGCACAGATCAGGCCGATAATAATTGCACTCATTCGACGGTCACACTCTTCGCGAGATTTCGCGGCTTATCGATATCGGTTCCCTTGAGTAATGCGATTTCGTAACTCAGGAGTTGCACGACCGGAGTCATGACAAACGGAAGGAGGGCTTCATCCGCGAGTTCCGGGAGCGGGATCCAGTAATCCGAAAGTTCCCGGAGGTGATGGTCGCCGGCCGCACCGACCGAAAGGATTCGGGCTCCCCGGGCTTTCACTTCCTCGAGATTCGAGACCGTCTTATCTCGCCACGAATCTCGGGGTGCGAGAACCACCACCACCATTTCTTCATCGATCATCGCGATGGGTCCGTGTTTTAGCTCGCCCGCCGCGTAACCTTCGGCGTGCACGTAAGCAATTTCTTTCAACTTCAGCGCGCCCTCGAGCGCGATCGGATAGGAATAACCCCGCCCAATAAAAAAGAATCCCTTCGCATCGGCGAGCGCTTTCGCGATTTCCTTCGCCTGTTTCGCTAGACCATTCAAATTCGAGAGGTAGGTCGTCAGTAAATGGGGCAAGGCGATCGTATTCGCGAAAAGGTCGCCGTTTTCCTGGCTTTTCTTACGTCGTTCGGCGAGTGCGCCCGCGAAAACGAGGAGCGAGAGAAACTGAGTCAGGAGCGCTTTCGTCGACGCCACGCCGATTTCGGGCCCGGCCGCCGTGAAGAAAACTCCATCGGCTTCACGGGCAATCGTAGATCCGCGAACGTTCGTCACGGCGATTGTCGGAACTCCCCGTTTTTTCATATCGCGAATGACGGCGAGCGTATCCGCCGTTTCACCGGACTGGGAAACGCCGATGACGAGCGTACCCGGACGGAGCACGGGATCACGGTAGCGAAATTCGCTCGCGAAATCGAG
>JANXTV010000517.1 GCA_025352185.1 Oligoflexia bacterium | reverse complement strand
GAGCTGTAAAGGGAGTCGGACGACCAGTACCCATACCGGGACGTGAAAGGCGGACTCACCCTCGGAAAGCGTGCGAGTGAGCATATTCACGTTTGCTGGAAATACTGCGACGAGAAGTGCGATCAGGCCCCAGGCGGCGATCCTTCGCGTTTGCGGAATCAGGAGCCCGATTCCACCCATCGCTTCGGCTACGCCGCTGATGTAGACGAGTTCGAGATGATACGGGAGATAGTCCGGCATCATGTTCATGTAAACGCCGGGCTTCAGAAAGTGGTAGATACCGGCGCCGGTGTAAAAAATTGAGAGGGCAATGAGACCAAGAAGTCTTATGACTTTCATCACGCTTTTAACGGGGACTCGTTCGAATCGTTTACACGATCGAGTGACTCGGAGCTCGTCGTTCGATTTTTTTCACGGTAGGGCCGAACATAATTCGCCATGAACTGATCCTGGTAATCGCGGTAAGTGGAAACGATTCCGACCGAGTGGAGTCCTTTAATGAGGTACCAAGGTAAGTCGATCTGGCTCTTAAAAAATCCGCTGCGCGCGCCATTCGGGTAAAGGTGGTGATTATTATGCCATTCGCCGGCGACGACTCCGGGCCAGACTTGATTTACGGACCAGTCTTCCCGGTTGAAGTCGACTCCGTCTCGGCGGCGATCTTTTCCGCGACCGTGACCGTCATAGTTGAAAGTCCGGACTCCAAATGCCCAAAAGGCTGCGCCTCCGAAAAGCGCGGTGCCGAGAGCGTGGCCGCCGATCAGGTAAAAGAGCCCGTAAAAGGCGGACCAGTTAATGACGAAATGGAGAATGGTCGGGACCGGGTGGCAGATGGATCCCCATTTCTGATACTGGGCATACGAATTCATATAAATTCCGGTATGTCCCATGAGTTTCCGAGCGCGCTCATAGTCGGCTTCCGAGAGGTTCGGATTAATCATTTGGTGAATCGCATCGGCGAGGAAGCAATAGAGTCCGCCGCCATTCACATTATAGGGGTCGCCTGGCTTCTCACTCACGGCGTGATGGACGTGGTGAGAAAGGACGTAAATCTCTTCCGGGATAATCGGCAGACTGATGTTCCGTAAAATTGAACGGAAAAAATTATTCTTAAATTTGAAAGCCTGATGGGTTGAATAGCGGTGGAGCCAGAAGGTGCCGAAACTTCCCATGTAAACCATGCTGAAAAGAAATGCAGCGAACGCGAGGGGCCAGGTGAAGAATTTAAATAGAAAGATGAAAAACGGAATTGTCAGGACCACGGCCATCGACCAGCCGAAGCAGGGGAGCCAGTTTTTTCGGGAACGAAAAATGTTCAAGCGCCCGAAGAACTCTCGAAATAATTCACGGGGGCTCGGGCGGTAGAAAGCCCCGTCCCGCACGTAACCGTAGGACGGTGGGTCAAGGAGCCGCGCAAAAAAAGGCGCACAGGCGGATGAAGTAGGTTCGGACATTACCCTATTCATGGCCTTTGGACGGTGAGTTGTCAAAATGTCATAGGAGCTTCTAAGATCGGGCGGAACCAGGCCCGAACTGCCGTTTCGGCGCGCTCAGCGAGCTCCTGGGCGGTTTGGCACTCTACCGCTGCGAAACCCGGAAGATATCGTGCATGGAGTCGAACTTTTGGATTCGTGAAGAGCCGCCAGAGGTGCCTCGGAATGGGAAGTTCCAGGGGTAGAAAAACGCGGTCCCGATTCGCCGCCGAGAGGGGCCTCCCCCCGACGGTTTCGTACTGAAGGTAAAGGGGGATGATTTCAACCCCGGGAACCTGGAGCGCCGCTCCAAGTAACCCGTTTCGGAATCGGCGGAGCGCTTCTCCATTCCCGGTTGTCGCCTCCGGAAAGAGGATAATCGTCCGGCCTTCCCGTAACAGGTTCGCAAGCGTCTGGAGTTCGGCTTCCCGGTTCTCCCGGTTTCTTCGCTCGACGAACTCGCTTCCCGACATTCGGGCGAGCGACCCTACGACCGGAGTCTCGGCCATTTCCTGACTCGTCACGAAGACGCATTCTTCGAGAGAAGCGAGGGCGATGAGATCGAGGACCGAATGATGATTCGCGAGGATCAGTCGTCCCGCTTTCCCGGCCGACCGCGGCTCGGGACGACTCACTTGGATCTCAAGTCGAATGGTTCGGGCGAGGAGAGTTGCCGCCCACTGATTTAATTTTAGGCGACGCGTCCGCCGTACTTTTTCGTTCGGAATCATCTGCGTGAATGAACCCAGAATAAAAAAAGATTCGAGGATGGAAGTCGCGGCGAGAGTTCGCAGAGGGTTCATCCAAAAAACTTTCGCTTAAAGAGCGGAGACATTGCCTCGCGGTCGAGTAGCGTGAAGAAATCGATACAGTTAAAATCCCGGTCAATCGCGGGAGTCGGACCGAGTTTCGCGCCCGCCTTTAGGTAGGTCACGAGGAGTGGAGGCAACTCGGGTAAGGTATCGGTGCCGGAAAGCGTGGTTAAATCAATTCCGAATTCATCGGGCCGGTAACCTCGTTTCGGGAAAATTCCGAGTGACTCTTCCGTCTGCCCCGAGTTTCGGAGGGCAAAAGTCGCGTTGCGGATGGCATCCGTATCTTGGATTTGGATACTCGAACATCCGAGAAGCCAGCGTGCGTCGGTCTTTTTCATATATTCCGCGATTCCGCGCCAGAGGAGCTGGATCACCGGCCCCGTGCGGTGGGGGATATCGATGCAGGCCCGCCCGAGTTCGAGTTTTATACCCGGGAGTTCTTTTACTTGTGAAAGTTCAAACTCGCCTTCGGAATAAAATTCTTCGAAAAAGAGTGAAGAGAGGAGTCGGTACGTTCCGACCGCGCGGCCCGTAGCCCGGTCTAGGATCATGAGGTGGTCGCAAGCGAGATCGAGACGATCGAGTTCGATTCGGAAGAGTTTACGTTTCCCTTGGAGTTCGGCCATGAACACGCGGTGGCGAAGCTTTAAAAGTTCGTCGATTTCGTTCGCGTTCGTGGCGGTCTTCACGATGTAGCGGTCGGTCTCAAACAGGAATGTAATCTTCGGACTGTAGCTTTGGAGGATTCTCGAACGTACCAGCTTCGAGGTGAGAGAGAGGTGGTCGAGGCCGCTTCTAAATCGTTTCGTGGCGGTAGTGATCATATGCCTTCATCATGAAGGCGTATTTTTAGGGATTCGTCAGGGAGTGATTAGGGTACCGACAGTAATCCGACCAGAAATCGTCAAATTACTTAGGATTGTTTGACCACCGCGGCGATACGCAGTCGCCGAGTCCGTACGTCAATCGTTTCACGAACGTACCGTCGATATTCATCACGTAGATGTTCTTATTTCCCGCTCGATTCGAGCTGAAAACGACGAAATTACCATCGGGACTGAAAGAGGGGTCTTCGTTATTTCCCTGATTTTTCGTGAGTCGTTCGATATTCGTACCGTCCGGGTTCATCAGAAAAATATCGAATCTCCCGTCGATCCATCCGGCGAATGCGATCTTATTATTTTGCGGTGACCAAGATGGAGTGGCGTTATAGCTTCCGGCGAACGTTAGACGACGGACGTCGGAACCATCCGCGTTCATTCGGTAAACCATCGGCGCGCCCGCTCGGTTAGAAACGAACGAGAGGTGTTTTCCATCCGGCGCCCAGTTCGGATCGACGTCGACGCCGGAGTTATTCGTAAGTCGGGTTACGCTCTTCGTTTCGGGGTCAAAGACGAAAATTTCTGGATTACCGAGAAAACTCATCGTGAGCGCAATTTTTCGACCGTCGGGGTGGTAGTGCGCACCGCTGTTAATTCCCATTCGGTCAGAAAGCATTTTAATTTTACTCGTTCTAAAGTCGAACTCGTAGAGATTCGTATTCTTCACGTTCTTTCGATTTTTCGCGATTAACGAGTAGGCGATCTTTTCTCCGTCGGGGCTCCAGGCGGGGGAAAGCGTGACCGAACGATGATGGGTGACCTCACGGGTATTTCCGCCGTCGAAATCCATCGCGTAGATTTCTTTCTTCGATGTCCGGTCGCAGACCATGGCAATTTTTGTGAGAAAGATACCCGGGAGGCCCGTGATCGTTTTTACGATATCGTTTGCGACGGTGTGACCGAGGGTTTTTAAGTCGCCGAGTGACGCGAGGTAGCGCTTCGTCAGGACCGCATTTCCATTTCCGACATTATAGAGGTAGGCCTCGAGCGCGAGTCCCGTTTCGGTTGGCTTTGCGGTCGCCTTTAAAACGAACTCGGCCTGGATCGACTTCCAGTTCGACATTTGAAACGACCCAGGTTCGGCGGCCGGAGTCGGATCGACGTACGCTTTTGGGTCGAGAATCTGAAAGGAGTCCATGTAGAGGAGATCGGCTTTAATCGTCTCCATCGCCTTCTCACCGGCCGACTTTAAATTTGCGGCCCCGCCGAAACCGGGAAGGGCAATGATGGTCTTCCGCGTCTTCGCCTGCCCGACCGCGATGTAGGGAGTTCCCGCTGCCTCTTCGGCTTTCGCGGTCGTCAAAGTCGTGAAGAAAAGAAAAGTGGCGAGAATCGATGCGGTATTTTTCATAATCATCCTTAAAGGGGAAATCCTACGGTCAGTCCGTTATCGGCGAGGGAATCGACTAACTCTTTCGGGGGTCGGGGCAGTGGCTGCGCATCGCGTAGGGTCGCGAGAATCGCTTCGTCAAACTGGGGGTTTCCCGAGCTCTTCGTAAATTTCGAAGAGAGAATATTTCCGGCGGGGTCGATCCGAATGACGACGACGGCGGCGAGCTTTTCGCGCTTTAACCAAGGGGGCAGGGACCAAAACTCAACGAGGGAGTCTCGGATCAGGTCGAAATATCCGGACTGCATCGATTCGCGGGCGTCGCCCGAAAGACTGGTCCCTTTCGAAATTTGGTTTCCCTTAATGACGACGGCATCATCATCGGTCTCGTCTTTATCCTTAAGTCGCTCGAGGGCGCGAATTCGCGCGAGGGCAGACTGGAGTTTTTTATCTCGGTCTTTTTCTTTGGGTTCGTCTTCGACCGCCGCTTTTTTTTTCACGACTTTCGTAGGTTTTAAAACCATTTCGTCGGGTTTCGTCTCGGCTTCGACGGGCGCGACCGGGGCGACGGGCTTTAATTTCGTTTTTTCGATATCCGGAATTTTTTTAGAAACTTGGGCGAGATCTTTTTTCAGTAGATCCGGGAGTCCGACGAGATCGACGCGTAACGAGGGGGCTTGGAAAATGGGATCCGCGGGAAAGACGAGACTCTTCAGGATAATAAAGACCGCAATCGCGCCGTGGACGAACATCGACCAGCGGAACGCGCGGCTGAGGTTATCGTCACGTATCGATTCCATTAGAGTCGTGCGTTCGGATCCGCAGGTTCGGTTACGAGACCCACTCGGGTTATCCCGGCCTGTTTCACTTCGGCCATCACCTGGGCGATGAAGCCGTAAGCGATGCCCTGATCTCCCTGAATAAAGATTTGAATCTCAGGTTTTGCTTTTGCGATCGCTGCGAGACGTGTCCGCAAAGTTCCTTCCACGATGGCATTGCCGTTCAGAAGTACCCGTTTCGATTTATCGACGACGAGTACCATCTGATCTGGAATCTCATTCATACTCGGGGCATTTGCTTTCGGAAGGTCGACTTGAATTCCCTGTTGCATGAGCGGAGCCGAAATCATGAAAACAATTAAAAGGACGAGCATGACGTCTACGAGTGGAGTGACGTTAATTTCCGAGAGGGCGGTGTGCGTCTTATTCGGCTGGAATCCCATCCTAGACCTCCCGTGCCGGAGCACTCCGGTCACGCGACTGAAGCTGGCTGCGCCGAACGATATTTAAAAAGTCCTGGTTAAATCCGTCAATATCGAGCGCAACGCGCTTAATTTGGTTCAGGAAGAAATTATAGAAAATCGCGGCGGGAATAGCGGCGCCGATGCCGGCGGCGGTGGCAATCAGGGCTTCAGAAATCCCGGGCGCAACGACGGCGAGACTGGCCGCGCCCGAAGCGCCGATCCGTTGGAAGGACGTCATGATGCCCCAAACCGTCCCGAAAAGTCCGATAAAGGGTGCGGCGCTGGCGGTGGTCGCGAGCCAAGTTATATTTTTTTCGAGGATCGCGACTTCATCGTTCGACGCCCGCGAAAGGGAGCGTCCGACGTTCTCGACTTCGAGACCGACGAAAGCGGGATCCGAAGTTCCGGGTAGTTTCCGCAGTTCTTTCATTCCCGAGCGAAACACCGCCGCGATCGGGGATTTTGCGTATTGGTCGACGCTGAGAAAAATATCGTCCATGCTTTTCGACTGCCAGAAAAATTCGAGGAAATGCGTGTTTCCGTGTTGGGCCGCCTTTAGAGATTTCCATTTCGCAAAAATAACGGTCCAGCAGAAAACTGAAATCGCGAGCAGAAGGAGGAGAACGAGTTTCCCCATGAGTCCAGCGCTCAGGACGAGATCGATCAGACTCAGAGAGGAAGCGTGTGGAACGGTGCTTTGCATAGAGCTTTATCTTACCGCTGCGCTGCGGGGCGACCAAAGCGATTTCTTCGCGCGAAATGCGTTCAACAGAATATCGAAGAGGAGGATGGCCTGAAATGCCACGCTGCTGAGCGGACCCCCGAGTCCCCCAGTCAAAAATCGGATCGTGGGAGCGTCGATGTCGAGTTGGATATCGTAACGGAGGAGAATAATTCCCTGCGCTTCGTTTCCGAAGATAGGCAGGCTAAATGCGCAATGCGCGATGATTAAAAATCCCGCTAGGAGCCCGGCTCCTTCGGCGAAACCGCGGTGGAGGTACGCACGCAACGAAAGCGCGGTTCCGAGGAGACCTAGCGTTAGGAGGTGGGCAAACCCCAAGTGAAAGAGCATCTGCTTCGAAAGCGCGTAAAAAAGTGCACCCAGGAGTACGGTCCGGATCGGGTGGGCATGATCTCGGAGGTGGGTCATGAATCGTCCGCGAAAAACAAACTCGTCGATATAAACCATGAGTAAAATTGAAATCGCCCGGAAGAGGAGCCCGAACGCGGCGAGTGCGGGTGAATCACTTTGGACGAAGAATCCAACGTAACGGTAATACCCGCAGACCAGTCCGACGAAGACGAAGAGGCACGCGACGACCGCCCCGCGCAGAAACGCGGGGTAAAGTTGGGTCTCTACGAGGTTTCCCGTGATGATTTCGGTACGGGAGACCGTTGCGATGGGGTTCATTTGTGTGAGGAGGAATAGGAAACCAAGGCAGCCGATGCCCACGACTAAGATTTGGTTTTTATTCGTGGTTTCGGAGATCTCGGGAAACGGGGATCCCGACCGCGCCATGAAGTAAACGACGAGCGAAAGGATAATCAGCCGAAAGGCGGAGTTCCAACCGAGGTAGGAGAGGGCGAGGATGAGCGCGCGACGCATGAACTCCCAGTATTACGAATCTCAGGGGTCCAGGCAATCCAAGTCGCCGTCAAGTAAATGGCGGCCTAGACTCGTGTGGATGTATGGTAAACTTTTGCCGGGGGAATCAGGATGATTCAGCTTCAAATGCTCTCTAAGGGATATACAGAGCGAAAAAAAGTACTCGACCAAATTTCACTCACATTAAAAAAAGGTGAGTTCGTCTATGTGCTGGGCGGCACGGGGGCGGGTAAATCGACCTTACTTCGAATGTTAGCGACGGAAGAACTTCCGAGCGAGGGTTCACTCTCCTTATTTGGTTACGATCTGGCGAAGGTGAATGGATCGACCCTCCAGGCGATTCGTCGGTCGATCGGCTACGTTCCGCAAAACGTCCGACTTATTTCTGATTTTAGCGTTTTCGAAAACGTAGCCCTCGGGGTTTCGCTCGCGGGTTCGCGCGTCCTTCGCGCCGAAGTTCGCTCGAAAATTTACGAACTCCTCGACCGACTTTCGCTCATGAATCTTCGCGACACACCCGCGAGTAAACTTTCCGGAGGCGAGGCACAGCGAGTGGCGATTGCCCGGGCACTCGCCCGGGGGCCCGAACTCCTCATCGCCGATGAACCTACCGGAGCCCAGGATTTCCAAAATACTTGGAATGTGATGGACCTCCTGCAGCGGGCGAATATTTCGGGAACTACCATGGTCCTCGCCACCCATGACCGTGAGATCGTTCGGAAACTCCGCAAGCGCTGCGCGATTCTCAGTCACGGAAAAATCATGATCGAGGAGGCGCTATGTTCGCTCTAAAGTTAGCGCTCCGGCCTTGGAAACTGCAGCCCCTCAGTCAGTTCCTTACGTTTCTAACCCTCGCCACGATGCTTCTCCTCGCCGGATTTTTCGGGTCGCTGGCCATCAGTCTGCCGGAGCTCCGGCATCGGCTCGAAGGGGATCACGTCGCAAGCGTTTTTCTCGATCCGGCGCTCGAAGCGAGTCACCTCACGCCCATTCGGGACCAAATTAATCTTTCCCTCGGTTCGAGCGCCGTGTCCGTCGACTTCGTTGATTCAGATGCGTTCCTCGAATCGATTCAGGCGACCCAGCCCGAGCTCGTAAAGGAAGTGGCGGCGCTCGGGGCCGAAAAGGACTGGGTCACGCCAAAATTCTTTTCGTTGAGGGGTACGCTCACTGAAAAAATGATCGAGAAGCTTCGCGAAATTCCGGGAGTCGAAGCCGTCGCTTATTCGGCGAAACGTTTTAAGCCAATTCTCGAAAATCTACTGGCGATCGAATGGCTCAGCCGGGCCCTGTTCGCCGCGATCCTCCTCGGCATGGTGGCCATCCTCACTCTACTCGGCCGCCTGAATGCATCCATATTCCAGGACGCCGAACTCATCGTCGCCCAGATGGGTGGCAGCGTGAATCAGGCTCGGTTTCCGGCGCGCCTGAATCCGGTGCTTCTCGCCGGAGGCGCGGGACTCGTTTCCGCCGGGCTCTTCTATAAGTTAAATCCTTGGTTCTCGGCAAAAATGGCTTCACTTTCACCTTTTCTGCAAGGAATGGGTTCGGTCGGACAGCCCCCGGTCGTCGCCCTCTTCGCACTCGGCCTTGCGATTGGCGTCCTTGCATTTCTTTTCTCTCCGGGCGCGGGGATGCCGACCCGATGAGAATGGGAGTATTATTCTTGGTACTCTTCAGCGCCTCCGCGCTCGCTTCGATCCCGAAAGGGGGAGTGATTCCTACTTCTTCGCTAGGCGATCGCCTTTCGAAAGTACGAACCGAAGTCGTGGGTTTAGAGCAGGGGTTAATCGATGCGCTCCGAAAGAATAAACAGGCTAAAGAAAATCTCGGAAAAATTCAGGACCTCATTCGCCTTCAGAAAGAAGAACGGACCCTGGGTTCTACACGCATTCGCGAGCTCGAAGATACGGTGCGAGACCTCGAGTCGCGTCGCGGAGTGATTCATGAGCGGGTGAAGATCGAACGCGATTCCATTCGAAAGGCGCTCCGGGACCTATCGCTGGGAGATCAGTCCCTTCCTAGTTCGAAAGCAGCGATCGAAAGTGAAAAAATCGACCAACCGAAAGCCCACATGATTCGCCGGATGGTTCAGCAAGGGGTACGCGAAATCGACGCGCTCCGGGCCGATCTCGAAGACGCCGATCGTCTGGAAGCTCGGATCGCGGCGGAACGGGGTGAACTCGAGGCCATGGTGCACGAGATGGCCGAGAGTGAAGGAATTCTCGAATTAAACCGTCAACTCCAACTCGACCTTATCCAGAAGAACCGCGATGACCGAGTTTCCCAGCTCGAAAGCTGGAGAAAACTGAAGCTCGCGGAGGCCCAAGTTTCGGACCTGATCCATAATTTTAATGCGCGAATGGAAGTGCAGGAAACGACTCGTGCCGAGCGGGCGGCGAGTAAGGCGATGGCCGTGATGGAAGACTCGTTATTCGCTCGCACGAAAGGCCGTCTCCCGTTTCCCGTGGGGGGGAAAGTCCTGACGCATTTCGGGAAGATGTTCGACGCGACTTCGGGATTAAATGTGTTTAAGAAAGGAATCGAGATCGCGGCAGAGAAGTCGTCGGATATCCGAGCGATTTCACCCGGTAAAATAGTCTATGCGGGGGAGCTTCCGAATTACGGGCGCCTCGCGATCATCGACCACGGGAGCCACTTCTATTCGATCTGCGGTGGGCTGGGCTCCGTAGCGAAATCGGTGGGAGAGTCGGTCGCACTGGGAGAGAAAATTGGCGTATCCGATGCGTCAGGAAATCCGGTCTACTTCGAAATTCGGGCACGAAACATTCCGGTCGATCCTCTCCAATGGATTGCAGCAACTCTCTAAGTCACTTATCCTAGAGACTATGGTCCATTTTCTTTCGTCGCTCCTGCTCGTCTCACTCTGCCTTTCGTCGTCCGTCTACGCCGAAGAAAAGAAAGGGGAGAAAAAGCTCGAGCAAAAATCGGAAGAAAAGAAGCCCGAGAAGAAACTCTCCCGTGAGAAATATGAAAATCTCGAACTCTTCCAAAAAATCTACCAATTTATTCAGACCAACTACGTCGATGAAGTAAGCGATAAGCAACTGATGGAGGGTGCGATTAAGGGCATGATGGAAACGCTCGATCCGCACTCGGCATTCCTCGGAGCCGAAATTTACCGCGAGATGAAAACCGATACGAGTGGTCGCTTCGGCGGACTCGGAATTGAAATCGGAATGAAAAACGATTCGATCGTGGTGGTCGCCCCGATGGAAGATACCCCCGCCTGGCGCGCGGGAGTGAAGGCGGGCGATCGGATTTTAAAAATTAATGGGGAATCGACGAAGGGTTTGTCTCTCGTCGAAGCAGTCGCAAAAATGCGGGGTAAAAAAGGCGACGCCGTTTCGATGAGCCTCGGACGCGATGGGAGCGAAAAAGCGATCGAGGTAAAACTGAAGCGTGAAACGATTAAAATTCAAGCCGTGCGTTCGGAAGACTTGGGCACGGGTTACGGATACGTTCGCCTCGCAAGCTTTAGCGAAGATGCCGGCCGAGATATTCGTCGCGCTCTCGAAAAGCTCGAGAAGACTTCAAAATTAAAGGGACTCGTTTTTGATCTGCGGATGAATCCGGGGGGCCTCCTTGACCAGGCTGTCGACGTTGCTTCGCTATTTATGGACGAGGGCGTAATCGTTTCGACGATCGGTCGTGATCCGGCCCAAAAGGAAGTCCGCTACGCGAAAAAGGGTTGGGCACGGAAGGATCTTCCCGTCGTGGTGCTCGTTAATTCGGGATCGGCTTCCGCATCCGAAATCGTGGCCGGCGCTCTCCAGGATAGTCACCGCGCAATCGTGATGGGCCAACCCACTTTCGGAAAGGGCTCCGTTCAAACCGTGGTCGACCTCGGAAATGACCTGGGAATGAAGCTAACGATCGCTCGTTACTACACGCCCTCGGGACGCAGCATCCAGGAAAAGGGAATTGCCCCGGATATTCTGCTCGATGACTATGATCCAAAGGTTCTCGCGGCCGCGAAAAAGCGCCGAGAGACCTTTCGAGAACGAGACCTGCGCCGACATTTGAAGAATCCGGAACGCGGCGAATCGGAAGAAAATGACGCTAAAGAAGCGGCGAAGGAAGAAGAACCTAATCGTTTGAATCCGAAGGAAGACGAACAAGTAAAACAGGCCGTGAACTACCTGAAGTCGTTTGAATTATTTAAAAAGGTAGGACAAGCTCCCTCTCAGAATGGATCAGGATGAGCTTCCGCTTTTTAAGAGTTTAGACACGCCGAAACACTTTTCGGTTACTGAACTCACGTCCCGCATTAAGGGAGTACTCGAACCCGCATTCCACGATGTCTGGGTTCAAGGGGAAGTATCGAACTGCCGTCCGGCGGCCTCGGGTCATCTCTATTTTTCCCTGAAAGATTCGGGCGCTTCGATTTCGGCTGCACTATTCGGAGCCGGCGCGAAGAAGCGTCTCGGATTTGATTTAAAGGACGGGCTCCAAGTTCTCTGTCGCGGGAAAGTGTCGATTTACGCCCCCCGTGGAAATTACCAATTCATTATCGACCAGATAGAACCGCTCGGAGCCGGTGCGCTGCAAATTGCGTTTGAACAGCTGAAAGCGAAGCTTGCGGCGGAAGGTCTG